>CAYOHA010000012.1:5488-21176 GCA_964403625.1 uncultured Dehalococcoidales bacterium
TTAGCTCTTGCGATCTGATAAGCGTGTAAAGGTAGATGAAGAGGGAACTGAAATGGAAGAAAAAAGAGGGGACAGCAAAGAACCCAAAATGGAAGTAAACGGTGATATTAAAAAATATAAAATAAAAGCAGCCGGTGATGGTATAGAACCTTCATTGGTAATTCATAACGACAAGCCTAAACCAAGATTGGCTATGGTTCCGCTTTTCAACTGGCGTAGCATTCTTGTAGTAGGTACCGGATTAATTGTAGGAATATTGATAGCTCTTGGCTATTGGTTGATGAGCCCGTCTCTTAGCTCTTCCGGAACAACGTCTTCGACTGGAGGTGGTGGGGGAGGATCGGGTCTTTTGGGATTATTAGGGATAGCGCCCGAAGGGCCTTACGAAAGCAAAATAAGGATTCAAGTTGTAAGCCCGGGTTCAGAATATATTCCTCTGAAAAATCTGCAACAAATGAGCGAATATTACAACGCCAAAGCACTTAGTTTGCCATTTTTTAAGTTCCTCAATCAGAAATTGACTCAGCAGATGCCTGAATTTACCTATGATGTCGATAAGTTAGGCCAGATGATTTCCACTGAATACGACATTAATAGTGAGCTTCCCATTATTAAGGTGACCGTAGTTGCCGCAACAGAACAAGAAGCTGTTGGTCTCGCGGGGTTAATTCCTCAGGATTTCCGTGATTATCTGGCATCAGAAGAAAAAGATAAGCGACAGAAAGAATATGATAACACATTGGTAGAAATTGAAAACGTAAGAACAGCCCTTTATCAAGATCAACAAGAGTTAAATGCCTTTAAACCGGAGGAAGCTTTAAATACTAATCCGAGTTATATATCGATTAAGGCTAAGGTAGATGCGTTACAGCAATTAGTTGACACTCAAGCAAGTCAATTAGTTAACCAGGATATTGGAAATACTGATATTCATACCGAGTATGACGATACACTGCAGGAAATGAAACTTGTTAGCGCTCAAATTGATGAAGCAAAAAATGAGTTGCAAGCTCTTTGGCAGCAAGAAACTAAGAGTATTGCTACAGATAATACTTCCAGTATGATTCTAGACTCAAAGATTAGGGCGTTGCAAGCCGAACTTGATAAGACGATGACTGGTTACACACAGGTTGGAGGAACTACACAGACGAGCGTGATCGGTCTGGCCGAGATGATTGCCAATGGTGACACCTCAAGTACAGAATATACAAATGCGTTAAAAAAGATAGAGACGACCAGTAAAGCTCTGGATGACGCTAAAAAGGAACTGAATAACCTCCAGAATCAATCAACCCAGGACCAAAAACCGGCGAGTCCAGATTATCAAATTGCACAAATAAAGGTTGATACACTTAATGCACAAAACTCAGTTTTACAGGAAAAGATGCGTCAATTATATCAACAAATCCTTGCCGAAGAGCAAGGAGGTGAACAGCTGGATTTGCAATCTGTTTTTAATAAAACCTCGGCAGCCCTTGCTGAAGCTAAAAAGAAACTCAGCGATCTGGAAAGCCAGCTGGGATATGACCGTCTGGCCACAGACCTGGATTATAAGATAGCCCAGGACAAGGTCAATAATTTGAATACCAGACTCGAAGATTTAACGCAGCAGTTAGGCTCGTTGGTAGGAGGTAATGTCAATCCAACGGAAACCGATTATCTTGTTGCAGGGAATCCCACAATTCCTTCACCTGTTCTTCCGGCGCGGGGTAGGGCTAGGAATGCTCTAATAATGGGGGCTATCATTGGAATAGTTGCTGCCTGGGGGATGTTGAACTATAAATGGATTACTAAAAGCTTGTTTTCATCCGGCACCGCTAAACCCGATGGAGATGGCGAAGAGGAATGAAAGGGACGGTTTTAGTTACGGGTGCTGCGGGGTTTATCGGTTCCCATCTATCGGAAAGGTTAGTACATCTCGATTATCAAGTTATCGGTCTGGATAACCTCGATGATTTCTATTCTCCAGCTATTAAGTGGAACAATATCAGCACGCTGTCTGTTGCCAGCAACTTTAAGCTCGAGCAGGGTGATATCAGGGATACAGCTTTACTTACCCGTATTTTTAAGACAAATAGTATTGATATAGTAGTTCATCTGGCGGCCCGTGCCGGAGTTCGACCATCAATTGAGAAACCTCTCCTTTACCTTGATGTAAATATCGGAGGAACCATAAACCTGCTGGAGGCAAGCCGGATTTACGGTGTGAAAAAATTTATTTTCGCTTCTTCATCTTCAGTTTATGGTGTTAATAATGAAATACCATTTAAAGAAGACAGCAAAATAGATACTCCAACTTCGCCTTATGCTTCGTCCAAGGCAGCAGCAGAGCTGTTTTGCCGTACCTATACTCACCTATATAATATACCCGTTATAGTACTTAGGTTTTTTACGGTCTATGGACCCCGTCAGAGGCCAGAAATGGCTATTCACCAGTTTGTCAAAAAGATTGATTCAGGAGAGGAAATTTCTGTCTTCGGTGATGGCACATCAAAAAGGGACTACACGTATGTAGACGATATCGTTAGGGGTATTGTGCAATCACTTCATTATTCTAAGACGCATAAATTTGAGATTTTTAACCTTGGTGATTCCTATCCGGTAAGCCTCGAATACTTGATTAGTCTTATTGAAAAAACCCTAGGGAAAAAAGCTAAGATTAGAAGCCTGCCGGTACAGGCAGGGGATGTACCTATTACCGTAGCTGAAATTTCAAAAGCTAAAAAGAATATCGGCTACCAGCCGGAAGTGACAATAGAGGAAGGAATACCGTTATTTGTCAAATGGTATCAGAAAAATAAGGGAGTCGCAGTATGAAGGTTTTAGCAGTTACCAACATGTATCCAACTGCCTGGAGACCAGACTTCGGGCCTTTTATTAAAGCCCAGATAGATTCCGAAAGGAAAGAAGGTATCGATATCGATGTGCTTTTTATCAATGGTGAAAAAAGCAAGTATAATTATTTATGGGGCTTTTTTCGATTCGGGGCCCGACTTCTGACCAGACGTTACGACTTGATACATGCCCATTATGTGTTCTCTGGAATCATTGCCAGAGCGCAATTATTTTATCCCATAGTGTTGACACATACCGGGGCTCAAGTATTTCAGGGCTGGCAGGCTTTGCCCAGTCGCTTGATCTCTCGAATTGTCGATAGGGTAATCGTCCGTACTCAGGAGATGAAGGATAAGATGCGCTTTGACAAGGCTGAGATCGTACCTGCCGGTGTTGACTTCGACCTGTTCAAACCCATGTCACAAGAGGAATGCAGAAGGCAATTGGGTCTTCCCCTGGATAAAAAGCTGGTACTGTGGGCAGGTGAGTATTACATACCGAGAAAAAGGTATGACATTGTGGAGAAGGCGGTAGCTATTTTACAGCGAAAAATGCCCGAGGCAGAGCTGGTATTAGCCACCGGCCACCCTCTTAACGTGGTACCGTTATATATGAATGCCTGCGATGTTTTACTTCTGGTATCCAACGCGGAAGGTTCACCGAATGTTATCAAGGAGGCTATGGCCTGCAATTTGCCAATCGTATCTGTACCGGTAGGAGATGTACCAGAGGTAATCGGCAATACGGAAGGCTGTTATCTATGTTCGCAGGATCCCGAAAATGTCGCCGACAAACTTCAGTTAGCTCTCCTCCGGGGGAAAAGGACCAGCGGCCGAGAGAATATAACACACCTTGAAATAGGAGCCGTTAGCCGGAGGATTATTACGCTGTATGAAGGGCTACTCCAGGAGAAACAGGGACACGGGCTATCCAGGCTGTGGTCATGGAGCACTAATGGCAGGAAGGTATCGAAGAGATAATGAGAAGGGTATGCCTGGTCAGGCAAAAGAACTATCCGATGCAAAGAAACCTGCGCAGAAGTGCGGAGACTCTCGTTAAAGAAGGGTATGAGGTAGATGTTATTTGCGTTGGCCGAAAGGGACAGAGCCGGCGTGAGACGATAAACAGTGTAAATGTGCACCGTATCTATTATTTGTATCATCGGGGCAATGTTTTCTGGTATATCTTCGATTATTTCAGCTTTTTTCTGCTGGCGTCTCTCACGCTAGCCTGGCTATCTCTTAAGAGAAGGTATGACGTAATCGAAGTCCACACCATGCCGGATTTTCTTGTCTTCGTCACAGTTTTTCCTAAACTGCTGGGGAGCAAGGTTATTCTTTATATGTTCGAGAATGCGACGTTATTATTTATTTCCGGCTTTGGGGTAAGCCGTAAACATATTATCGCCCGTATGATAAGCTTTCTGGCCAAGATTAGCGCTCACTATGCGGATAAAGTCATTGTGTCTGATGGTCCTCTGCACAAAAAAGAGGTCGAGAGCTACGGCATACCAGGTGAAAAAATTACTCTCGTGCTCAATGTCCCGGATGAATCTGTCTTTAAACTCGAATCCGGGGGTTTCGTTGAAAATGGCTCCCATTTTAACCTTGTCGTCGTCAGTTCGATATTAAAGAGGTACGGAATACAGACTCTGATAAAGGCTATACCGTTACTTATCGAAGGTGTACCAGAGATGAAGGTACATGTGGTCGGTAATGGAGTATATCGCCCATACCTGGAACAACTAGCCCATAACATGGGGGTAGACAAATATCTGGAATTCACGGGCTATATACCCTATGAAGATGTGCCTCGTTATATTGCGAAGGCCGATATCTGCGTGGCCCCGGCGATTGATGATGTCGGCGCTCCGAATAAAATATTTGAATACTCCGCTTTGAGCAAGCCTACTGTGGCCAGCGCTTTGCCCGGCATCAGAAGCGTGTTTGACGATAGTTGTGTGCTATATTATCGTCCGGGGAGCGAGGACGAACTGGCAGCCCAGATTCTGGAACTGTATCACAACGCTGAAAAGAGAGATTCTCTGGCCGTCTCTGCTCACGAAGTTTACCGCAAATTCCGCTGGCCGGTGATGAAACAAGCGTACCTGGGAGTATATAAACAATTACTGGGCTAAAATGGAAGTTTCGGTTCAAAGACAAAGTATCTTACAACAGCCAATGGGTATTGCCCTGGTTGCCCTGGGGGCGGCCATAGTCTGGGTAGCGTTCCCCGGTGACCCGGGGGGGACGCTGGCATTACTGGTGATAGCTGTATTATTCATCATCGGTCTCAAGGAGCCGGTCTGGGCGATGGCTTCTTTACTTATCTCCCAAATATCAATCCCCAGCTATATGGTTGGCCCGCTTAGCCTGCGTCTTTTATTGCTGATTTTGACTGGAATTGTCCTCTGGCGGACGCATACTCAGGAAAAAATCCAGCTCGGGAAGAAAGCCAGGCGGGTGATTATTCCGTTAATCGTTCTTATCGTGATAAGCATTATCTCGAATTTCTTCAACTCAAGCTTAGATTTTGTATTTAAAGATTTCCGGAATTGGTCTGCAGGATTGCTTATCGTTATCTTCCTGCCGGCGGTTATCAAAAACGTCAGAGACCTGAAGCTGCTTGGCGGCGTTGCTATTATCGGGATGACCATCTCGGCGATAGTCGCCCTGGAGCAAAGCTTCGTTGGATTAGGCAGAGTGCAGGGCATCTCGGAAAGTAAGCTTCAGCTTGCCTATATCCTCTGCGTGGGGTTCCTGGCTGTCCTGGGGATATTGATTGTCGAGGGGAAAAAGGGGGGAAACCGGAGACTGCTGATACCGGCAGTACTGATGCTGCCGGCTTTATACCTCACTTATACACGTTCGGCCCTCGTTGCCCTGTTGTTCGGGCTGGTGGCGCTGTTTCTCTTCATGAAGACACGCATCAAGAGCGAGATGATACTGCTGGTTATCCTGGGTGTCACCCTCTATTTATCCGTAAGCGGCACTACGGAAAGCTTCTCTTTCAGCGCCAGGAGCCAGTCACAGCAGGAGGATAGCAGTGTTACACGGAAGATGCTCTGGCAGACGGGGCTCGCCATCGCGAGGGATAATCCCGTTGTGGGTATCGGGGGTGACCGGTACGAAATAGTCTCTCTGCAATATATGGATGCCATCGACATACCCCTCCTCCAGCAGGATGAAGACAGATATCGGTTTTATAAGAATATGGGCCTGGGGACTACGTCGATCCACAATGATTTTCTGAAGATGTGGGTCTCCTACGGTATTATAGCCTTGATAGTCCTTCTGTGGATTATTCTGGCCATCTTGCGGAACTGCATCGATTCGTTCCGGATATCGAAACAGAAATTCATCAGGGGGCTATCCGTCGGGTTAGCGGCCGGACTGATAACCTATACCGTTAATGCTTTTTATCATAACCTGTTGGCGGAGTTCCCTCTTTTGTGGCTCATCGCTGGCTTTTCCGTGGCGATATTCAAACTGGCTGCGAAAAGCCAAGCTCAGGTCGGGGGTGTTCCGTCTCAGGCGAAACCGGGCCGGGAGAAGACAGACTGAAAAACACGTGTGGTAAAAAATATCGAGGATTGCTATTAAGACGTTATATGAAAAAAGCCAAAATCAAAGTGATGTTCCCGGTAAATTATCTGGGAATCGGAGGGGCTGAGCAACAGCTACTAGAGCTGGTTAAAGGAATTAACAAGGAACATTTTGAACCGCTAGTAGTTACTCTTTATCCAGGGGGTCCTTTAGATAACGAGATAAGAACAATCCAGGGAGCCAGCCTAATTTCCGTTAATAGAAAGGGTAAATACGATTTCTGGACGGTATTCAAATTACTTAAGCTTCTCCGGCAAAAAGAAGTGGACGTCATCCAGCCATTCCTCATTCCGGCTACTTTCTACGGGCTACTGGCGGCGTTAATAAACCATACCCCGGTAAAGATAATGACGGAACGTGGCGGATTTCGCCCCAGTACCGGCCTCGGATTCCGGTTATATCAAAAAACCCAGGATAGACTGACTCGCTTTGCTGATTGGGTGGTCTCTAACAGTGAAGCGGGTAAGAGCTATCTGGTGAGCCGGGGTATCAACCCGGCACGCATAAAAGTCATCTACAATGGTATTAATCTCAGCCGTCTTGTTCCAGACCCGGTGAAAGTCGCCCGCCTGCGGGAACAGCTCAAGCTGCCGGCGCATGGAACGGTCGTCGGGATGACGGCTAATTTTCAGCCGGATAAAGACCACGCGACATTCCTCCGGGGGGCCAGGATTATACACGAAGCGATGCCCCAGGCCCGGTTTGCCATTCTGGGTGACGGACCTTTGCGGCCGGACATCGAAAATCTGGCCAAAGAGCTGGAAATGGAATCTCTGGTGACATTCTTCGGGCATCAGCGGGACGTCGCCTCTTATATATCCTGTTTCGATGTAGCCTGTCTGTGCTCGGTACATTCGGAGGGATGCTCGAACGTAATATTAGAATCCATGGCCATGGGAAAACCGGTGGTGGCCTCGGATGTGGCCGGGAACAGGGAACTGGTGGAACATGGCAACAACGGCCTTTTGGTCCGTACCCGTGACCCCGGGGCTTTCGCCGATGCCGTGCTTACCTGCCTCAGGCAGCCGGACCGGGCGCGAGAGACGGGAGAACGCGCCAGGAAAATGGCCGTCACGCGGTTTAGCCTCGACCGTATGGCGCGTAATTACGAAGCGCTGTACGAACAAACCTTACTACTAAAAGAAAGAAGAAGATCAAGGATACCCTAACCAGAATACAAAAGTTCTACCGTTTTGATAACCTCAATATAAATATCTTGGAGATATAATGGGTATAGCTAGAACCATAGCCAGAAATACTACATTTGAATTAATAACTAATCTGTCTGAATTAGGGATAAGCTTTGTTGTAGGAATAGTACTAACACGGGGCTTAGGTACCGAGCAGTATGGCCTTTATTCTTACACGATGTGGCTTCTCAGTCTCGCTGCACTTGGCACAAATCTTGGTTTCGGAGAAATGAGCCGGAGATTCATTCCCGAAGCAACCGGACGTCAGGACGTCCGTGAGTCAGCCGGTTTTGTGCAACTCTCATTTACATACAGGTTCATAGCTATCGCAGTTGTATGTTTAGCTATTTTATTTTCCTCCGGCTACTGGGCACGGGCAAGCGGCGATGAAGGCAACCGGCTGTTATTTATTGTTGCCGCTTTTTACATAGTGCCATTTACTATACAACAAGCACTCATCGGGGTATTTAAGGGTTTCCAAAGATTTAACTATTCTCTTTATATAAGTATGATTTTTAGTGTCCTGCGTCTAATATTAATCATAATACTTATGGCTCTAAATTATGGCGTTATGATGATTCTTTTTGTAAATATCATAACGCTGATCCCGAGTATATTAATCGGGGTCTTACTATTACGAAAGTTAATACCACTAAAAATCCTGCTTTCGCCATCGCTCCTCTCCGGCGACAGAAGGAAAGAGGCGTTGAGATACTCCTGGATAGTGGCAGGTACATTGAGCCTGGGTTATTTAATCGGCAACAGCACAGAGATCTTCTTCCTGGGATTATACCGTACGGTTGAAGATGTGGGTTTTTTCAAATTAGCCTATACAATTGGACCAATGACTTCGCTCTTTCCAGCAGCCTTCGGTTACGTGCTTCTTCCGGCAATCGCCGAGCAGTTCGGTAAGGGAGATATAGAGAAAATGAAAAAGATATATCTTACCTCTGCTCGATACTTGATGATGGTGGCAATACCTATCGCCGTAGGTGGGATCGTCCTGGCTGACTCGCTCATTACCGTCCTTTACGGAGGGGACTACAGTCCTGCGATAATCCTTTTCCAGATTATCTGTTTGCCCATTGCTATCTCCGGCTTAACTAGTGCCGGTAGTGGCGTCATCCGCGGCATAAACCGTCCTGGCTTTATCTTAAAAACGAGTGTAATTGTTGCTATCGTCAATGTTGGCTTGAGCCTGTGGCTTATCCCAAAATATGGCATATTGGGAGCGGCTATTGCCAGTTCAATATCACTGGTTATTGGCCTCCCATTTTACACCATTTTCGTTTCAAAAAATGTTGGGGTCACCTGGCCTATGCGGGATACTATAAAGATAGCCACAGCCTCTTTAATCATGGGCGTGGCAGTTTATGCTCTTCATAGCCAACTGGGTGCTGTTCTTAGTCTGGCTCTTTGTATACCGCTTGGCGTAGTCATATATATTGCAGCTATATTTGCCTTAAGGGTAATACAAGAGCAAGACCTGACAAATTTCAGGGGGTTCCAGAATTCTCTGCCCTTGGTCCTAAGAAAACCTTATATTTCCCTCGTAGGATTGATGGAGAGGATTGCGTTAAGAACAAAGCGCTATTGACCAGTAGCTTGTGGCTTTGCTTGACACAGTGACACCAATATCGGGGTAAAATGGTGAGCAGAAGAATATCAAAAGAAAATTAGTCATAATAAGAAAGGAATCAATCGCCGTTTTAGTAGTCCCATCTAAGTTGAATGGTTTATATAATCTTGGGAAGGGGAAAGGAGGGTAGAATTAAATGCCTAAGGTAAGTGTCATCATTCCAACCTATAACCGGGCTCACTTCATTGCTGAGGCTATTCAGAGTGTGCTTGACCAGACATTCACCGACTTTGAGATTATCGTGGTTGACGATGGCTCCACTGATAATACCAAGAATGTAGTGGACGGCTTCAAAGACCCTCGTATTAAATATATATACCAGGAGAACCGGGGCGTGGCTAACGCTCGTAATACCAGCATTAAGGCTTCCAGCGGCGAGCATATTGCCTTCCTGGACTCCGACGATATGTGGCTCCCTGAGAATCTGGAGCTCAAAGTAAAGCTGCTCGATGCCTGCCCGGATGCCGCACTCGTTAGCTCAGATTACTACATTTTCGATAGCGATACCGGTGCTACCCTCCGCAGGTTCTGGGATAATAGGCCATACCGGTACCTGCTTGAACTTGCGGAAGGGACTCGGCAACCTGTTGCTTTCGCTACTTTGCTGACTCCCACAGTAGCATTAGTGCGCCGTCACGTTTTTGACGAGGTAGGTTATTTCGACGAGTCTCTCCAAGGCAGTGACGATTGGGACATGTGGCTCCGCATCCTTCCGCATTTTCCCATAAAGATGATCAACCTGCCTCTGGCCAGGTACAGGCAACATAATGCCCAGCTCACAACCACGAACCCTACCAGAAGGTATCTGGCAGAAGTAGCCATGTTGAATAAAGCAATCCGCGACTACTCCCTTTCCAAGGAGGATATGAAGTTTATTAGGAAAAAGTTGGCTGGTACACATTCGGGCTATGGGTGGTATATGATAGCGAGAGGGGGAATAACCCTGGGCAGAGAGAAGCTGCTTGCTTCTATCAAAGTTAACCCGTGGCGTATCAGGCCATATGTCTATTTCGCTTTGTCAATTCTGGGAAGCAGGGGAGTCTTAATCGTCAAATCGTGGAAGAAACGACTGAAAGGTATCTTTGTGCCTATCAGTAGTTACTAGCGAAATCTTTCAAAAGGAGGGTAGTTATCATGAGGATTTTGGTCACGGGAATTGCAGGGTTTTTTGGCCACCACCTCTTGGAGCATATTCTAAAGAATACTGATTTTGAGGTGGTTGGACTTGAGGGGATCAATTATGCAGGCAATCTAAACAGGGTAACGGATATTTCAGTGTTCAAAGAACAAGAGCATCGAGTTAAGATGGTCTGGCACGATTTGCGTTCTCCGATCAATGAGACTATTGTTCACCAAATTGGTAAAATTGATTATATTGTGCATGCGGCGGCGGAGACTCATGTTGAGAGAAGTCTGGTGGATTCCCGCCCTTTCGTCTTGACCAATGTGTTGGGTACTTGTCACCTTCTTGAATACGTAAAAAATTACGCGCCAGGGATTGTTAAATACATCCAATTTTCAACCGATGAGGTTTTTGGCCCGGCGCCTTTCGGTGTTGACTATAAAGAATGGGAAAGACACAAACCATCCAATCCATATGCTGCTGCTAAGGCTGGAGCAGATGATTTAGCGTATAGCTTTGCTCACTCCTTTAAGTTACCCATCATTATCTCTCACACGATGAATATGTTTGGAGAGAGGCAGAATGTCGAGAAATTTGTTCCTATGACTATACGCCGAGTTTTACTTGGAGAGACTGTCACGATTCATGGATCTCAGGGCAATGTAAGTACCAGAAAGTGGATACATTGCAGGACCGCAGCAGATGCGGTTCTATTTCTTCTGGATAAAGGCGAACCAGGGGATAAATATAACGTAGTTGGGCAGGAGATGGATGTATTGAGTCTAGCTCAATTCATTGCGGATGTTATCGGCAAACCACTGAAATACGAGTTTCTGGACTTCCACGGTACCCGCCCCGGACATGATCTACGTTATAGTCTGGATGGCAGTAAACTCTCTGGTATGGGATGGAAACCTTCTATAGCCTTTTTGGATTCTTTACGCAAAGTAGTAGTGTGGACATTGGAGAACAGACATTGGATAAGTCTATGAAGAATGCGAAACTTGCTAAAAATAAGAGAAAGAAAGATAAACACAATTAAATGCCTAAAGTAAGCGTAATTATCCCAACCTATAATCGGGCTCACTTCATTGCTGAGGCTATTCAGAGTGTGCTTGAGCAGACATTCACCGACTTTGAGATTATCGTGGTTGACGACGGCTCCACTGATAATACGAAGGATGTGGTGGACAGCTTCAAGGATTCTCGTATCAAGTATATATACCAGGCGAATCAGTGGGTGGCTGCCGCCCGCAATAACGGCATTAACGCTTCCAGCGGCGAGTATATTACCTTCCTGGACTCCGACGACGTCCTCATGGAAAACGCTTTTATGCAGGGGGCACAGGTACTGGACAAGCATCCCGGGGTTGCTTTCAGCTACAGTCAAAATTATACGATGGATGAAAGAGGGCAAGTGCTAGGTTTGCAGAAAAAAGGGCAAAAGCATTCTTGGGTGCGGGAAGGAAGAGAGCAAATCAGGGAGTTTCTTATTGATGGCCACCATATCGGTGTATGTGCAACTATGGTACGCCGAAGCTGCCTTTTTGAGGTGGGCCTGTGGGACACTACTTTTCACCATGGCTCCGTGGATTTCGACTTGTTGGTACGCTTGGCCAAAAGATATGCTGTGGCCTACATAGCCGAGCCCGCGGGCAAAGTACGCGTCCATTCCAACTCAATAACCACTACCCGTGATTTGGGTGAGTTTGAGAAAACCAACAGCCGCATTTTTGAAAGCGTCTTTAATGACCCTGAGGTGGGCCATTTTTTCTCCTACCTGCGGTCTAAGGCCTACTTTCGCCTGTATTTGCGCCTTGCTTCCGCTGCCTGCGCAAAAAGGGAGATGAAAACCGCCAGGAGGTATCTTTCTAGAGCACTGAAGATGTACCCGAAGGGATTCCTCAAAGGCCTGTGGCTACCCTGGATACTGGTATTTGGAAAGAC
The DNA here is from genome assembly GCA_964403625.1 of uncultured Dehalococcoidales bacterium. Classification (GTDB taxonomy): domain Bacteria; phylum Chloroflexota; class Dehalococcoidia; order Dehalococcoidales; family UBA2162; genus CAYOHA01. Next base: position 17,828 of record CAYOHA010000012.1, read on the forward strand.
CTGGATTCCAATACCGATACTACAGTCGATTCGCGGGGTCAAACGCAATTTGCATGTGGGGCTTTAGTGGTCATTATACGTGACAAATAAGAGGTACTCGTGGAGCTTTTCCAGGCCTTTATTCTAGGCATCGTACAGGGTGCCACCGAGTTTCTGCCCGTCAGCAGCTCCGGGCATCTGGTCCTGGTGCCGGCTACCCTGGGGTGGAATGCTCCATCCCTTGTCTTTGACACTACGGTTCACCTGGCGACACTGTTAGCCGTGGTGGCGGTCTTTTGGCGCGATCTGCTCGGCCTCATCGTTGGCTGGTGGCAGGGGTTGCGACGGGGTCAGCCTTTCCAGACGATTGAATCACGCCTGGCCTGGTGGGTCATCCTGGGGACAGTGCCGGGTATTCTCGCAGGGATTTTACTAAAAGAAACCTTCGAGTCCCTCTTTGCCAGCCCTCAGGCGGTGGGCGCGTTTCTCCTGCTAACGGCATTGCTGCTTGTGCTGGCTGAAGTCTTTGGACGGCGGCGCCGTGAACTCACGACGATGACCTGGCTGGATAGTCTCTTTATCGGTATCGGGCAGGCGGTGGCTATTGCGCCAGGGCTTTCCCGAAGCGGCACTACCATGGCAGTGGGGATGTTCCGAGGCTTGACCCGGGATGCGGCAGCTCGTTTCTCTTTCATCCTTTCGGTACCCATCATTGCCGGAGCCGGGCTCATGCAACTAGTCACGCAGGCGAGTAACGGTAATATATCAGCTCAAGCACCAGAACTTATTATTGGCTTCTTAGTAGCGGCTATCTGTGGCTATGCGGCAATTCGTTTATTTTTAGCTTACCTACGTAAGCGGTCGTTGTATCCGTTCGCTGCTTATTGCGTGGTGGTGGGCGTGCTGAGTCTAATGTTACTATAGATAAAAAGGTTCAATCCTGCGAAGAATTACGCGTTTCATCACGTCTATCATCTGCGCGTCTTTCGCCCAACCTCTGGATTTGAGCAGTAAGTATTAAAATGGCGAATATGGCGATAAGAGCCGAGCCGATAATCTCTGACCATAAAATAAAGTTATTGTTCTCAACGAAGTTAACCGATCCGTTGGCGGCGATGAAAGCCATGTGAACTACCCAGGAGATAGCCAAAGCTACCAGTAATGCTTGACTTATCAGGACAAGCATAGTGGTTTTCAGCCGCCGCTGCATAGGCAATTTGTTTTCTACCATCACTCACTCTTTACTATAATTTTCCCGATGTCCAATATGAACAAGTTCCTCGTATGATGATTTAGATAGTTGCCAGAAACACATTTTTATTGTTGATAAAGCTATTATTCTCTTCTATTTTAGGCACTATGCATTAGAAGTCGGTTGAGAATAAGTAGGAATTTGGTATAAATCCTTTGGAAATGAAAGCAATCGCATAACGCAAACTGATTTGGGGCGATGTTGGGTTTAGCCATGGTAAGTCTTTTGGAGGTTTATGAAAAAGCGTTCCGCGAGCTTGGCAACAATAGTTGATTTTGATGATGCGGCGTGGTTGATTATGTGAAATTGGCTTATCGAGGATTCAAATTTTAGGGGATTATTACGTTCGGTAGGGAAAAAACCAGACCAGTTAAAGGCGTATAGTGAAAACGGTTATCCGATAATTACCTTATCTTCAATTCCTGTCGGTTCGTCTTCTTTCGCCCAACCTCTTGATCTGGGTGACAAGTATATAGATGGCATAAATGAGAATAACAATCGTAGCGGCGATTTCGGTATACAAAATTATATCATTATTTTCAATAAAATATATTGAGTGTTCCATCGCGATAATAACCATGTTGAACAACCAGGTTATAGCCAGAGCTATTAGTAACATCTGACTGATCAGGACAAGCGTTGTAGATTTCAACCTCCGGCGCATTGTTAATTTCTGTTCAGTGAGCATGAATCACCTCGCAATAATTTATTAGTTTTTTAACCTCTGAACATATCACGCCGGCGGTACACTACCAGGGCGATAACGATGGCGATAGAGAGGGTCGCGGCGCCGACGGTTGCGCCTAGAATCCACCAACTCACTGTCTTAGTTATCGCTTCGGGTATGACCGTTAACTGCGGTGATGGCGTTTCCTGAACAAGGCTTTCTCCCTCATATAACTCAGCCCGGAAGGTATAGTTCCCGATCAACCATCCCGCGGAAGGTATATAGCTCAGTTCACCGGTTTTACCATCCGATTGCAGTTGGCTCAAGGTGAGCAGGGGGACTGTCTCCAGGAACTCGTCTTCGAAGAATACCTTCAGTGTTAGCCTGGCCCCGGGGAAGGATGCAAAGGGCTGGTTCATCTGATATACTATTCTGGCACTGACAAGTTTATTTGTTTGCTCATCGTAAATGGGAGCGACACTTAAAGTTTCGACTTGCAGCCTGGGTACTTCGATGACTGGCGGTGCAGGTGGTAATTGGACTTCGTATGACCCTGACAAGCTTCCAATAATTACGTTATGTATCCCGACGGTATCCGGGGCGGTGTTGAAGCTAACCGTCTCGCTCCCGCCACCATCAATTGAGACTCCTTTCGTCTGCACGGCCACATCATCTATCTTCAGTACTACCTCATATCTCCCCGATAGGTCACCATTATTTTTTACCAGAACGTTGACAATGACGTTCTCTCCCAAATTGACTTCTGTCGGGGTGATATTAATTTCGCTGACCGTGAACGTCGCGGAAGTTTGTGGCGCTTTCACCACGAATGTCGCCAGCATGTCTCCGACGTTGGCCTGATGTTCTCCAGCAGTATTTGAAGTAATATCGAATGTTTCCGTTTTACTCTCGCCACCGGCCAGAGTAATGCTCATGGTCTCTACTGTAGTATTATCTAATTTAAGTCCTACCTCGTAGGTTCCCGTGAGGTCACCATTATTATTAACTACGAAGCTCACAGTGACCGTCTCTCCAAGGCCAACTTCTCTCGGAGCTAAAGACAAGCCGGAAATTTCAAAACTGGCGGTCCGAATATGTGCCAAAAGAGCGTAAATGGACAAGTGTTGAATCTGTACTGACACGGTATTGGCTGCCGCGTCAACTGTGCCCCCTAGATCGACCCATTCCCTGGCAACCGGGTCCCACAGGGCTATATAGAGACTACTTTCTGAAATCCCTTTAGGTATCTCTTTATCACTGTACTCATAGACAAGGATTGCGTAAGGGTCAAAGGTAGTACCACCCGGCTGAATGTCATAACTCAGGCTGATACCTCTGGCATCCCACCCGGCACTGATTTGCTCTGCCGATTGTATTATGCGTATGGTGTTGACTCTCTGACCGTTCTTGTTTTTCACGATGGTGTTCCTGGGTATAATGATTTTTACTTT
>CAYOHA010000013.1:0-20787 GCA_964403625.1 uncultured Dehalococcoidales bacterium
GCAATATTTGTGATGCTAAGAGTATTGCTGGACTGCTAACATACCTCGAGTATAAGAAAACACCCCGAAATGCCGGTTAGCTAAGCCCATCTCTAAGCTGGCGACCACCAAGAAGATGCATGTGAAGGTGGGGTACTAGTTGTCCACCCTGTTTACCACAGTTTATCACCAGGCGATACCCACTTTCGGCAATACCCTCTCTCTTTGCCATTTGATTAGCTGTTCTGACCATATCACCCATTAATGGCAACTCAGACTCAGACAACTCAGTGAGAGAAGGGATATGCTTACGGGGAATAATTAGCAGGTGTATAGGTGCCATAGGGTGAATATCACGAAATGCAATTACATTATCATCCCGGTAGAGGATTTCGGCGGGTATATCACCAGCAGCAATCTTACAGAAAACACAGTCTTCCATTTCCCCCTCCTCTATTCCTCATTAATCTCCAGACACATATAGAAAAATGGTATCACAATGTCCGCTACACAGGCAACATAGACAAAAATTTAAGTTTATAAAATTAGAGAATGCTAGAATGGGAGGCAGCCTTAATTTGACCTCCTCCTTCATTTAACAGTAATCTATTGAATAGTCCCTGGAGATAGATTCTAGCGAGGAGGCTTAAAGACAACGATGGAATTAAAAACAGTCTACTTTGAAAATCCAGGCAAAGAGAATACCGACGAAGTTTTGCATATCGCTAAGAAGCGAGCTGAAGAGCTTGGCATCAAGACTATCCTAATAGCAACCACGGTTGGTGATACTGGAGCAAAGGCTGTGGATATCTTCGAAGGAATGAAGGTGATCCTGGTGACACATTTTACCGGAATGAGAGAGCCGAATTTTCAGGAAGTAACCGAGGAGAACAGGCGAAAGATGGAGAGTAAAGGCGGGATAATACTCACCACCGCCCACGCTTTCACCGGTATAGGTGGTGCCATGCGCAAAAAGTTTAATATGTATTTGCTCGGTGACATTATCGCTAATACACTACGCATCTTCGGACAGGGAATGAAGGTTGTCTGTGAGATAGCTCTGATGGCTGCCGATGCTGGCTTGGTGCGTACTGATGAAGATATTATCGTCGTGGCGGGTACCGGTCGAGGGGCTGATACTGCTATAGTACTCAGGCCGGTCAATTCTATGGACTTTTTCGATCTTAAGGTTAAGGAAATCCTCTGTAAACCACATTTTTAAAATATGGAGGGTTAATGAGTTACCAGGAGCATAAACAAAAATCACCACAGAGTGTAAACTGTGCTGTTCTGATTATCTCTGATAGTCGAACAGAGGATACCGATGAATCGGGCAAACTTCTCAAGCAGAGGTTAAGTCAAAACGGGCACAGGGTAATGGCTTACTCCATTTTGAAAAACGATGCGGATGTTATCAGAAAGAAAATGGGAGAGTTGCTGGGGCAAGAGGAACTTCAGGTCATTATTACGAGCGGTGGAACCGGAGTAAGTCACCGGGATGTCACTATAGAAACAGTAACACCACTCCTGGAGAAAAAGATGGATGGCTTCGGCGAGCTTTTCCGTTCTCTGTCTTATCAAGAGATAGGAACAGGCAGTGTTATGAGTCGGGCTATTGCTGGTGTGGCTGAAGGTAAAATAGTTATCTGTATTCCAGGTTCACTGGGCGCAGCAAGTCTTGCGATAGATAAAATAATTCTGCCCGAAATCGGGCACATGGTCAGGGAGGCGACAAGATGAAACCTTTCGGAGCACTACTTCCTTTCGAAGAGGCGATAAGGGTCGTCGATAAGCATATCATACCCATCACCAGGATAGAAATTATAGATATCGATGAGGCTGTAGGGAGAGTGCTGGCTGAAGATATCGTCGCCAGTCAAAATACCCCTCCATTTAATCGTGCTGCAATGGACGGTTATGCTGTGAAAGCAGAAGATACTTCAGGCGCCAGCCAAGAAAATCCAGTCATTCTCGAGAGGGTCGGCGAGTTTCATGCCGGTGACACGCCGAATATACCAGTTGGTAAAGGACAGTGTATCCAGATTGCCACAGGAGCGATGATGCCGGAAGGGGCTGATGCCGTAGTGATGGTGGAAGACACCGATTCTGGTAACGGAAGAATAAAAATCTACAAGGAAGCCAAACCCCTTTCCAACGTGGGTGAAAAAGGATCCGATATTAAAGCAGGAGAGACTATCCTGAGTTCCGGCACATACCTAGATGCCGGTAAAATAGGCGTGCTTGCTTCCCAGGGAATAGAAAAAGTAACGGTATACGAAAAGCCCAGGGTAGCTATTATGCCTTCAGGGGAGGAAGTGGTGGAACTCGGTATGGAGTTGAAGCAGGGACAGCTATACGATATCAATTCCCACACCATTCAGTCAGTGGTAAAGGAAAATGGTGGTACTCCTGTCAGGCTTGGTATAATCGGCGATAAATTGGAAGAAATACGTACCAAGATAACCGAAGCGCTTAATTATAGTGATTTCGTCGTGTTCTCTGGAGGTTCTTCAGTTGGTGAAAAAGACCTGATTACCGAGGTTGTAGAGGAGCAGGGTATAGTCCTATTTCACGGCGTTAAGGTAAAGCCGGGCAAGCCGACTCTATTCGCTATAGTAAACGAGAAGCCGATATTCGGAATGCCCGGTTATCCAACTTCCAGTCTGATTAATTCATACCTATTCCTGCAACCAGCATTAAGGAAAATGGCTCGCCTACCTCAGAAGAGAGTTGAGAAGGTGAAAGCTAGACTAACGAAGAGTTCCTCTGGCACAAAAGGAAGAATGCAGTTCCTGACCGTGAAATTAGTGGGAGATGAAGCTGTTCCGGTGTTTACAGAATCGGGAGCGATAACCAGCATTGCCCGGGCGGATGGGTATATTGAGATAGAGGCAGATAGTTATATCGAGAAGGGCGAGATAGTGACGGTAACTCTGTTCTAGTTTCTTTTTAGCGGTACATATTCAGACGACACCCGCAGCCAGATGAAGAATAGCTGGTTTGAAGAGCGACTAAATCAAAATCCCCTTTAGGCTATCTAAAAATTGCTAAGTATTATCCTGAGCAAAGCGAAGGATCTTAGGTTGTATCGGGGGTTTCTACTACCCCTCCCTGAGATTCTTCGTCGCTACGCTCCTCCAGAATGACATTTTCTTACAATCTCAAAGAAGGCTTTCAACAGGAAAAATATAAAGAAGAAGCGTAAACTCTCTTAAGATTTGATTCTTCTGTCTAAATACAAACGGTGGATATAATCCTTGAATCCGTGCTTTTTCCAGAATGAATAACCCAATTTAGTTTCCTGCTATTTTTTCTGGTAAGCCCCGCTTTTACCACCCTTTTTGCTTTCCAGGTATATTTCGTTGATGGTCATTCCCCGGTCTACAGACTTGCCCATATCGTAGATAGTTAGAGCAGCGACCGAGGTAGCCACCATAGCTTCCATCTCTACACCTGTTTTTCCGCTGCTTTTCACGGTTGTAGTGATCAGTATGGAGTCTTTCCCGGAGAGGTCAAAATCAATAGCAATGTCATCAATCAGAATTGGATGGCACAGAGGTATTAAGTCAGGAGTCTTCTTGGCTGCCAAGATACCGGCAACCCTGGCCACGGCAAGGGCATCTCCCTTTTTCAACTTAGCAACCTTTATCTGCTCTAGCGTGCTGGATTTCATTATTACTCTGCCTTTGACTACTGCCTCACGTCTGGTAATGTCTTTCCCGCCCACATCTACCATCCTGGCTTCGCCATCTGAATTTAAATGGGTTAGTTCGGTCATCATAATCTAACCTCCATGTCTTATATCTGAGATAGTTTTACCTGCCATGACAGAATTTGTATTTTTTACCTGAACCGCAGGGACAGGGGTCATTGCGACCTACTTTTTTACCAGACACCTTCTGTTTTTGTTTCTTATTTCCACCCACACCAGCCGTGACCTGCACCATCGGCGATGGCATCTGTTTAGTAGCCTCCTTGCGGACGAGATTTACATGGAATATGGTTCGGGCGACATCCTGACGGATAGTATCCCGTAATATTCGGAACTGCTCATAGCCCATATTCTTATAGGCATCCACTGATTTTATCTGCTGTAAACTAGCCCACCCAGCCTGCAGACGCATTCCTTCCATTGCCGTTAGATGCTCTATCCATAGACTATCTATAGTCCGCAGCATTATCAGTTGCTCAAGCTTCCTCATATTCTCGGAGCCCATCTCCTGTTCACGCTGGTCATAGATAGACTTAGCCTGTTCGTTTAATTTCTCTTCAATTTCCTCGGATCTTAGTGAGGAAAAAATACTGTCATTTAAGTCTGTTGGGAAGGGCATTATAGCATTAACTCCAGATTTCAAGCCCTTTATATCCCGGTCTTCGTTGTTCTCACCACGCGTGTAATCAGCGACCAGTCCCTTTATCTCCTCTTCAACCATCGAAAGAATATTTGCTTTAAGATCGACACCACTCAGTATCTTCCGCCGTTCGCCATAGATAAGCTCCCGCTGCTGATTGACCACATCGTCAAATTCTACCAGGTGTTTGCGAATGTCAAAGTGGTAGCCCTCCACTCTGACCTGGGCACCTTCGATAGAACGGTTAATCAATTTATTCTCAATAGGGGTATTTTCATCAAAGCCAACCCAGTTCATAAAACCTTTGATTCGGTCGCCGCCAAATTGTTTGATGACATCGTCTTCCAGAGAAACGTAGAAACGGGACTGTCCGGGGTCACCCTGTCTGCCGGCACGACCTCTAAGCTGGTTATCAATACGTCTTGCCTCGTGGCGTTCCGTTCCAAGGATGAAAAGACCATCGAGCTCTATCACTTTATCGTGTTCCTGCTGCCACTCCTGTTCACTCCTCGCCGCCGGATTTCCTCCCAGTACAATATCAACTCCACGACCGGCCATATTGGTAGCGACGGTTACCGCCTTTAGCCGTCCTGCCTGAGCAATAATACCAGCTTCCTTTTCGTGGTACTTCGCATTGAGTACCTGGTGAGGTACCCCCTTTCTCTTCAGCAGACCACTAAGCATTTCCGATTTTTCAATAGATACTGTGCCGATTAGCACCGGTTGGCTTTTTTTATAAAGTTCCTCCACCTCTTGTACCGCTGCCTTGAACTTGGATTCCTCGTCCTTATAAATACGGTCAGGGAAGTCCTGACGTATCATCGGTTTATTGGTGGGAATGACCACTACCTCTAGTTTATATATTTTATAGAACTCTTCAGCTTCAGTAAGTGCGGTTCCGGTCATTCCTGCCAGTTTGTCATACATCCGGAAGTAGTTTTGGATGGTCACAGTGGCATATGTCATACTTTCCCGCTGAACCTTAACACGCTCTTTAGCTTCTATCGCCTGGTGAAGCCCTTCAGAATAACGGCGACCGAACATTAGCCTACCAGTGAACTCGTCAACAATAACAACCTCGCCATCCTTTACTACGTAGTCCCGGTCTCGTTTATAGAGGGCATGAGCAAGCATCGCCTGACGGAAAGCACGAAGCAAATAGATACGTGCTCTCTCTTCTTCGATGGTCAGTCTCGTTCCTCCGCCTTCATCTCCACCGAAAAGGTTTTTTGCAGTCATACCGAAAGCCCTGGCAAACTTATCCTGCCCTCGTATCGTTTCTTTAACACTACGGCTCTTCTCGTAGGCAATATAATCATATTGCTGTTCATCAAGGGCTTCTTTCTCCTTCTCCTCGGACGTGACCGGCTCAGCCGGCAACAACTTAAAGTTCATACGGCTCACGACATTATTTGCAGCGATATAGATTTGCTCTGCTTTCTCGGCTGGACCGCTGATAATTAACGGCGTGCGTGCTTCATCAATGAGAAGATTGTCCACCTCATCAACAATGGCATAGTTCAGAGGACGCTGAACGCAGTATGAAATGTCCACAACCATGTTGTCTCGTAGATAGTCAAAGCCAAAGTCACTGCTGGTACCATAGGTAATATCAGCTTTATAGGCTTCCTGGCGGGGAACAGGACGGAGGAAGCGCCAGGGATCGTTCTCCTTTCCGGAATCATAAGTCGGGTCATAAAGGCAGGAAGGAGTATGTTCATCTGGAGTCTGTTGTGGGTAAATGCAAGCCACACTTACTCCCAGCCTTCGGTATATAGGTCCCATCCAGTATGCGTGATAACGTGCCAGGTAGTCATTCACCGTAACCAGGTGGCAACCTTTGCCGGTCAGAGAATTGAGGTATAAAGGCAGGGTGGCTACCAGTGTCTTACCCTCACCAGTCCTCATCTCGGCGATTTTACCCTGATGGAGGACGATACCTCCCATAAGCTGGACATCAAAATGTCGCTGCTTGATAGTCCGTTTGGCAGCTTCTCGAACTACGGCAAAGGCTTCGGGCAGAATTTCATCAAGAGAACTTCCAGTCTTAAGTCTGGCCTTAAATTCATCGGTCTTAGCTCGAAGCTCAATATCGCTGAGTTTCTCAAACTCAGCCTCAAACGAATTTATTTCATCAACAGTTGGCTGTAGACGCTTAAGCTGTTTCTCGTTAGAATCAACAAGACTACCTAAGAATTTGAACATACCTATCCTAAATTCTCCTTAATTGTTAAGGCGTTTAAAAGAGACTTTAGCCCCTTCTCTAATATCTTAAGGCTGTCCGAAAACATTGTACTTATGCCGTTCTGTCATTCCATACCAAGCACAAAATGACAATTCTCGGACAGTTTCATTAAAGGGGTGAGATAACTATCTAAATAGTTCTCCTACAGACTGCCCGCTGTGAATGCGACGGATGGCTTCGCCAAGTAGCGGAGCTATAGATAGTAAAGTAATTTTATCGAGTTTCTTATCACCGGCGACAGGAATTGTGTCAGTAACTACCACCTCCTTAACCGGACTTGATGCTATATTATTAATAGCCGGACCGCAAAACACCGGGTGGGTAGCGCAGGCATATACCTCCTTAGCTCCGCGCTCTATAATAACAGAAACAACATTAACCAGAGTTCCTCCAGTCGATATCTCGTCATCGACAATCAGGGCAGCCTTGCCTTCTACGTCTCCGATAATATTCAGGGCTTCTTTCTTATCAACATTTCCCACACGCCTCTGTTCTATAATCGCAAGGGGAGCGTTAAGCCTGGCGGCTACATCCCGGGCTCGTCTGGATATACCGATATCAGCAGCTACTACTACCAGGTCTTTTATATGCCTTTTCTTAAAATGATCACTTAATACATAGAGAGCTGTCAGTTCGTCAACGGGTATATTGAAGAAACCCTGTATCTGTGCCGAGTGCAAATCTACTGTCAGCATGCGATTAGCTCCAGCTACGGTGAGCAAGTCGGCAATCAACCTGGCGGTAATAGGTACCCGAGGCTGGTCCTTCCTGTCACTGCGACCATAACCATAATATGGGATTACTGCCGTGATTCTCGCTGCTGAGGCTCTCTTTAGGGCATCAATCATAATCAATAACTCAACCAGACTTTTATTTACCGGGGAGCAGATGGGTTGAATGACAAACGTATCTCGCTCGCGGACATTCTCAAGAATGCGGACAAAGATGTTCTCGTTGCTGAACTCAAAGACATCGCATTTACCAAGAGGCATGCCGAGATAATCAGTGACCGCCTTAGCCAGGGCAGGATTAGCATTACCGGTGAATACTTTCAATTCATCCAAGCTAGTTCCTTCCTTTCTTGCTTTTTACTCACAGCCCTATTATAGCACTATTTTTTAGCTACCTCACCAAGTTCTATCTCTCCCTATTTTTATAAAGACCAAGCTTATAAGGTTGTCTGAAAATATATTATAAACACTGAAAATTTACCATTCCCGCGAAAGCGGGAATCCAGTATTGTATCTAAAAATAAGATTTCTGGATTCTGTGCCTGCACACAGGCTTATCAGGTCGGGAATGGAGTGTTCGGATAATATCTTTAGTAAAGAGAATTAGGTCAGGATGAACCCTCTAAGAATTGAAGCAATGATAATAAAAAGATATACTGTTGATAGAATGTCAGGACGGATTGAGTATGTCTCGATTTGAAATAGTTTCTGATTTTAAGATGACAGGCGACCAGCCACAGGCGGTGGACAAGCTGGTAGAAGGGCTGAATAATAGCTACAAGCACCAGACGCTGCTTGGAGTTACCGGCAGCGGCAAGACCTTTTCAATGGCTAATGTCATTGAGAGAACACAGAAACCGACTCTGGTTATCAGCCATAACAAGACGCTGGCTGCCCAGCTATACCAGGAGTTCAGAGAGTTTTTCCCTAACAATGCCGTGGAGTTCTTCGTTAGCTATTATGACTACTACCAGCCTGAAGCCTACATTCCCCGCACTGACCTTTATATCGAGAAAGATGCTGAAGTCAATGAAGAGATTGACAAGCTACGCCATGCCGCTACCCGTGCCCTTTTTGAACGACGGGATGTCATCATTGTCGCTTCAGTTTCCTGTATCTACGGACTTGGCTCTCCCGAGGAATATTACAGCTTCGTCTGCAACTTGAAAAAGAGCGAAAGCTATAACCGTTACAAATTGCTCCGCAGACTGGTGGAGATGCAGTACGAGCGTAATGATATAGATTTCAGCCGGGGCAAGTTCCGCATCCGGGGTGATACACTGGAGATCCAGCCGGCTTATGAGGAAATAGCACTGAGAATTGAGTTCTTCGGTGATGAAGTCGAGCGTATTATGCAGGTAGACCCGCTGACCGGCGAGCTGCTGGCTGAGTTAGATACAATAGATATATATCCAGCCAAGCACTTTGTTACCTCGCAGGAAAAGCTGATACAGGCTATCGTACACATACAGGAGGAGCTGGAGGAAAGAGTTAAGGAACTGAAGGAGAAAGAGAAGTTACTGGAGGCAGCCAGGCTGGAGCAGAGAACCAACTACGACCTTGAGATGTTACGGGAAGCCGGATACTGTGCTGGTATAGAAAACTACTCCCGTCCTCTTGCCGGTCGTGCTCCGGGAAGCCCACCATGGACATTACTGGACTATTTCCCAGATGATTTTCTACTTTTTATCGATGAATCGCACATGACTATCCCTCAACTCAACGGCATGTACCACGGTGACCGTTCCCGTAAAGAGACCTTGATAGATTACGGCTTTCGTCTGCCCTCAGCGCTGGACAACCGCCCGTTAAGCTTCACGGAATTTGAACAGCGTGTCAACCAGGTCATCTATACCTCGGCAACGCCGGGACCCTATGAATATAAGCACAACCAGCAGGTCGTAGAGCAGCTGGTACGGCCCACCGGACTTCTTGAACCTACGGTAGAAATCAAGCCAACCAAAGGGCAGATTGATGACCTCATTAGCCAGATTAAGACTCGGGTGGAGAAAAGCGAGCGCTGTCTGGTAACTACCCTGACCAAGCGGATGGCGGAAGAACTTGCTGATTATCTTATTGAGCTGGGAATTAAAACACACTACCTCCATTCCGAGATTGAGACGCTAGAGAGAGTAGAGATACTACGCGACCTCCGACTCGGTGTCTATGATGTAGTTGTTGGCATCAACCTGCTCAGAGAAGGGCTTGACCTACCCGAGGTCAGTCTGGTCTCCATTCTGGATGCCGATAAGGAAGGCTACCTGCGGTCGGAGGGAGCACTAATTCAGACGATGGGTCGAGCTTCCCGCCATATTGACGGGCATGTCATCATGTATGCCGACATTATTACACGTTCTATGAAAGCCGCCATAGAAGAGACCAAGCGCCGCCGTCAAATTCAGGAAGCCTATAATAAAGAGCACGGCATCACCCCTCAGGGGATAAGAAAAGCCATCAAAGACATCACCGAACGCGTCAAAGTGGTAGCTGAAACACGCGCTCCCTACATAGCAGCCCCCACTACCAAAGAAGACGTAATCCGCCTTATCAAAGACCTGGAAACACAGATGAAACTTGCTGCTAAGAATCTGGACTTCGAAAAGGCAGCCCTCTTACGCGACCGTATCTTTGAGCTGAGAAAAGAATTTGACTACGCGGAGATAAAAGGTGGACGATAACCAAAAACAGACAAAGCAGGAACGACGGGAAAAGAAACTCGAAAGAAAACGTGATCAGATGAAAAAGCACGGGAAAGGGCTGGCGAGACTGTATAAAGAAGCCATTCTCAAGCGGATAAACAAACTGAGAAGCGATAAAGAGAAAAGGAAAAGTCTTTAAAAAAGAGAGGTAATAATGCCACCAACGGTTTATCCTACTGGTACCACCATATATGAGCCTGAGAAGTGCTGGAATGGATATACCATTTTCCAACCTGGAGATAGCGGGGCTACGCTGATTGATATGAACGGCAACGTGGCCAATCAATGGCGAGACCTTAAGGGCCTTCCCGGTCCCAATAAAATTCTTCCCGGCGGCTACGTGATGGGAGCCACCGGTCAGAGAGACCGGAAGTATGGTTTCCAGGACAATGTGGACCTTGTCCAGGTTGACTGGGATGGCAATATTGTTTGGAAATTCTACAAGTATGAACTCGTCAAAGACCCGCACCGGAAGGCAACCTGGATGGCAAGACAGCACCATGACTACCAGAGAGAGGGCAATCCGGTGGGATATTACGTCCCCGGTATGGAGCCTTTGGTTGATAGGGGAAATACGCTGATTGTCTGCCATAGAAACCTGAAGAATCCCGCTATCAGTGACAAGTTACTCTTGGGTGATACCATCATTGAGGTTAATTGGAATGGGGAAATCACCTGGGAATGGGTATGCAGTGACCACTTTGAAGAAATGGGGTTCAGCGAAGAGGCAAAGAACGTCCTGGCACGCAACCCTGGTATCGTGGAAGCCAGAGAAGGAATGGGAGACTGGATGCATCTTAACTCTGCTTCGATGCTGGGACCAAATAAATGGTTTGACTCAGAGGACAGACGGTTCAACGCTGACAATATTATCTGGAGTGGTCGGGAGACCAACATCCTGGGAGTAACGGACAAAAAGGCAGGTAAGATAGTCTGGCAGATAGGCCCAGACTATGTGGCTACTCCGGCTTTGCGGGAATTGGGGCAGATTATTGGACCGCACCATGTCCATATGATTCCAAGAGGACTGCCGGGTGAGGGGAATATCCTGGTGTTTGACAACGGAGGACGGGCGGGATACGGCGCTCCTAACCCCGGCTCTCCCACCGGTAGACACAATGCTCTTAGGGACCACTCGCGAGTAATTGAATTTGACCCGGTAACGCTAGAGGTAATCTGGCAGTATCCAGCAAGAAGACAAGGACCTGGGGGACCTATGGGTGGGAACGTATTTTATAGCTCCTTTATGAGCTCGGCGCAGCGTCTGCCGAACGGCAATACCCTGATAACAGAAGGTAGTGACGGCCGGATTTTTGAGGTTACAACTGAAGGTAAGACAGTCTGGGAATATGTCTGCCCGTTTCACAGTAAGAGAATACTTCAGGGGATGGCTTACCGCGCTTACCGGCTTCCCTATGGCTGGATTCCACAGCTGGAACCACCCGAAGAAAAAGCGATACCCCGTATTGATAACAGCCGGTTTAGAGTGCCGGGGGCATCTCAACAAAAAATATTAAAAGTCACCACGATAAAGAAATAGCGTAAAAAAATATCAGGTCCATTATGCCATACTGTCCTGAATGTCATGACGAATTTGAAGACTGGATCAAGGTCTGCCCGGACTGCAATATTGCCCTGGTGGATAAGCTGCCTGATTCATCTAGACGAAAAATCAGTAATGAGCCGATTGTCCATATCGCTACTGCCCCAAATGAAATAGTGGCAAATATTTGGTCGGGAATCCTTGAAGAAAATGGCATCCGCTGTATGCTGAAAGGTATGGGACTTCAAGCATCAATGTACGCTTCACCCTTAGCCGTGCCCTACGAAATCTATGTCCTCGAATCGGAAGCAGACAATGCGAAAGAGATACTGGAACCATTTTTAGAGGAATGATATTTAGAAAGGGAAGTGATCTGGATTGTTTACCACAAATATAAATTAGTAATAGTTTTTCATTTATTTACTAAAGTACAAATCAAAAATAGCAGACTAAGCAGGAAAGTACAGATTCTAGCTTTTAATTCGCTTCAACTTTTAAAGTCCAATTATTTTTTGTGACACCTTTTGATAGACACTAGAATACAAGGTTGCTATAATAATAGAGCGAGATATTGACATATTGTGCTATAATCTTGAATATAAGGTAGGAGTATTTGTGGCTGTCGAAGAACGTAAAGAACTGATCGCAAAACTTGAGAAGGAACTCGATGCAAGAGTGCTAGTGTTGGTGACAGGTGACCGACAGGGTATGGAAACAAGGATTGCACCTGATGTTCTTCCTCTAATCTCAGAACATTTATCACACGTCGGATTAACGAAGACCTTGGCTTTGTTCTTGTATACGCCAGGTGGAGATTCGATTGCAGGTTGGGGTCTTGTGAATCTGCTGCGACAATATTGCAGCAAGCTCAAGATACTCGTGGCATTTCGAGCCTTAAGTTGTGGAACATTAATTACACTAGGTGCTGATGAGATTCTAATGGGTCGGCATGGGCTTCTTAGTCCTATTGATCCTTCAGTAGCATCGCCATTTAATCCACCTGCTCCAGGCATACAGCAACCTGGTCGGATTTCTCTACTACCTGTTAGCGTAGAGGATATGATTGGATTTCTTGATCTTGCCCGAAAAGAGATAGGTTTGAAAGCAGATGATTCAATGGTTGAGGTATTAAGGATCCTAGCTGAAAAAGTACATCCTTTAGCATTAGGGGCAGTATATAGAGCTAGAGAACAAAACAGCTCTCTTGCTAGACGACTGCTATTGAGTCATTCAAACAATGAGGGTAAGATAAATCGCATTGTAAGGCAACTAACTCAAGAATTACCGACGCACAATTATTTGATAGGTCGTAAAGAGGCTTCACAGGAGGTTGAGCTGGACGTAACAGAGCCATCTGCTGAAATTGAGCGCTTGATGTGGAATTTATACAAGGACTACGAGAACTGGTTGAATCTGACTCGGCCGGTTAGTGCTGAACTTGATTTGGGTACAGAAGACCAAAAAACAGTCCGATATGAGAGAGCTTGCGTTGAATCGATAAACAATAAAACTCTAGTGCAGCATATTTTCATAACAGACAAGGTACTTTTCAAAATGCGAACGACCCCTCCTGGAGTACAAGCACCAATCGACCAGACTATGGAACGTATTATTTATGAAGGCTGGATACCGGCAGAAGATGGGGAGGCAGTAAAATGGAAGTAATACACGTTCAAACAAAGGAAACGGGAGCATCTGCCAAAAGAAGGCTATCAACCACGGCTGGTCTTACTTCCGGCTATCAGAGGACAAATATTACAACATCTGGCGTGTCGGTCGCAGAGACTACTGGAGGTTATATGGTGGCAGAATTACTAGGCTTGCCATTTTATGAGTCACTACCGTCTACTGAGTTGTTTCCTGAAATGCAATTAGATTTGCGATTACTAAGCCGTGATATATTGGAAGAAGGCTATAAATCAATGGCTTCTGAGAACAGTTTATTAGCAGAAGAATCCCTACCAATTGTAAGGGAGGTATGGCCGGTTTGGGAGGGATAGATGCTTGTGCGGCGGGGTGACATATATTGGGTAGATTTTGGAACTCCCAGAGGTAGCGAGCAGGGCGGGCGGAGACCCGCCCTGATTGTTCAGAATGATGCTGGTAATTTGAGTTCTATAACAACAATCATAGCGGCAATAACCTCCAAGATAAAGGGCTCTTACCCATTTCACGTAGAAGTACAAGCAACGGAGAGTGGTCTGCCTCAAGACAGTACGATCCTTCTCGAACAGTTGCTAACAATAAACAAGGATCGATTACTTGAACGAGTAGGAAGCCTTTCTAGCGTAAAGATAAAAGAAGTTGATAATGCATTACAAGTAAGTTTGGGCATATCTCCGCTTTAGTCTACTTACATCAGGGTTTTATAGAATAATGTTACCTAGCCATTAATACAGCTCTCTAATAGAAAAAAGGCAAATTTTACAAGTATTTAGTTAATCTTTGGGGACTCAAACACTCTTCAGTCAGATTGTTTTTCTCCCTCTATTCCCATCTCTTCGTCAAGCTGTTCCATAAGGCGGGCGGCGCGGGGATAGCCGATACGTAGCTTCCGCTGTAGATAAGAGGTAGAGATGTGAGGGTGCTCTTTAGCCAGTTGCCTGGCCGCTGCCATCAGCGAGTCTTCGGGGTAGCCCATCTTCCGGGAAGATACAAGAGATGAGGCAAGCTCTTCAATCTTTAACGAAGACTCCTGCTCTCTCCTCTGGTTTCCCCAGAAGTAGACAAGTCTCTCGGCTTCAGCATCTGAGACATAGCATCCCTGCAATCGTTTGGGTTTAGCTGCTTCGGTAGGCATATAGAGCATATCTCCGCTACCCAGCAACTTTTCCGCACCGCCGATATCAAGGATGGTGCGTGAATCTACCTGCGAGGTAACGGCAAAGCTGATACGGGTCGGGAAATTTGCCTTGATCAAGCCGGTGACCACATCTACTGACGGACGCTGGGTAGCCACGACAAGGTGAATACCAACTGCTCTGGACAATTGGGCTAGCCGGCACAACGTCTGCTCGACTTCATCGCCACCAGCCATCATTAAATCGGCAAGTTCGTCAATGACGAGCACCAGATAGTGCATCTTCTCAGTACCCTGCTTATTCTTATTATAGCCATCGATATTACGGCTACCCGCTGTAGCCAGAATCTGGTACCGTTTATTCATTTCCTGACTTAGCCAGCGTAGAGCCTCGATAGCTTTTTCAGCCTCAACGATGACCGGAGTCGCCAGATGGGGAATGCTATTAAAGGTTGTCAGCTCGACACGCTTGGGATCAATCATAATGAACCGGACATCGTTTGGTGTATTACTCATCACCAGGCAGCAGATAATAGCATTCAAACATACCGTCTTACCGCTTCCCGTAGCTCCAGCAATAAGCAGGTGCGGCATTTTAGCCAGGTCGCCAGACACTGCCTCACCACCAGCCCCTTTTCCCAGTGCGATGGCTAGTTTCGACCTTGCCAGGATTCTCTGAAAAACGTTTGTCTCGATCACTCCTCTCAGGCTGACAACACTCGAGATTGTGTTGGGCACTTCAATGCCAACCACCGATTTACCAGGTACCGGGGCTTCTATCCTGATACTGGATGCCGCCAGAGCTAAAGCAAGGTCGTTTGACAGAGAGTTTATTCTCTCGACCTTCACCCTTGTCTTGGACACCTCTTCCAACCTAACACTAACATTTCCGTCTTTATCTCTCTCTTTGATTTCTCTCGTTTTTCTATCCCAGCCTGGCTCCACACCAAACTGAGTAACCGTCGGACCGGCATTTATCTGTACCACCTTAGCTTCAACACCATAACTGGCCAGGGCTTCCTCAATAAGCCTGGCCCTTTCTGCATTATCGGCCTGACTGAATTGAATCTCGGGAGACGTGTCCAGAATATCAATAGGGGGTAATTTCCAGCCGTCAACCATAACCAGGTCCGGCGATTCACCATATTTTCTCCACACTTCCTGAGCTACCTGCTTCAACTCCTGGGGAGTCGGCACAGAAGCAGATGTGAGAGTAGCCTTTTCTGTATCAGCCTCCATTTCTGATGGTTCATGAGGTACCTGAGTCGAGGGAGATGGTTTGACTTTCCTGGCAACTTTACGTTTGAGACCAACCTGTTTGAACTGCTTCGTCAGCCATAAAACAGAGTTTTTAGCCAGGTGGAATGAAGCCTTTGGAGCTATAAAAATGATACCCAGAACAATCAGTCCAAATATCCGGAGAATACCAATGAAGACTGAATAGCCAATGATAACCTGTCCAATTTTGCCTCCTAAACTGACACCAGAGAGAGCACCTTTAGCCGGGATAAAAGCCAGTATTCCCCAGAGAGCTATTATGAAAATGATGCTGCCCAGCCAGCGATTCCAGTAGTGGATGAATGAAGACAGTTTCCGCCGCCAGAATACCCATAATACGGTCAGAATAGCCAGGATAATAAAGACCAGACCAAATCCGAAAAATCTAAAAGTGTTATTTGCCCAGTCGGAGATAGCCACCCACCGCCACCATGCGATTGCGGCAATAATGACGATAATCGTAAAGAACAGTCCTGGCGGCACGAAGAAAAAACGTAGTAACCGTAACCACCACGGTCTTCCCCCTATTCCCCCCTGCTTATTAGCCTTCCTTTTCGCCATATCACCCTCGCCTGGCAGGCATAATTATACCTTCACCATAAAAGGTAAAACCATCGGGCGACGTCTGGTCTGTTCATAATAAAATTTATTCAAAGTATCTCTCACCTTGCCGCTGATAAAGCCCCAATCCGCCGAGCGGGTACCACCGTGGTCAAGAACCCGCACGACAAGGTCACGGCTTTCTTCTATCATATCCTTGGACTCGGTAACATCAACAAAGCCCCGAGACACAATATCCGGACGCCCTACCAGCTTGCTTGTTTGACGATTAACAGCGATAATCACCATCACTATGCCATCCTTTGACAGCATCCTCCTGTCCCGCAGAACAACACTACCGATGCCACCCACACTCAAACCATCAACATACACATTACTTGAAGTAACCTTACCCGTTATCTTACCTGACTGCGGACTAAACTCGATGACGTCGCCGTCCTCAAGTATGAAAGTGTTTTCTTCCGGAACCCCTACTGACTGGGCTAGCCTGGCATGCAGGCTTAAATGACGATATTCGCCGTGAATAGGCATAAAGAACTTTGGCTTGACCACATTTAGCAGCAGTTTTAGTTCTTCCTGGCTGGCATGTCCGTGGACATGTACCGGAGCCACTTTGTTATATAGCACCTGGGCACCCTGCTTGAAAAGGTTGTCCACCGTCCTGTTGACTACTGCTTCATTACCCGGAACAGGAGTCGCTGAAATAACCACGGTATCACCACGAATAATATGAAGCTGAGGATGATCCCGGTTTGCCATACGGACCAGAGCTGATGTAGGCTCACCCTGGCTCCCGGTGGTGACGAAGACAATCTTGTTATGAGGTAATCCCCGTAACTCATCCATCTTGGCAAGTACTCCATCTGGTGCTCTAAGATAACCTAACTCAATAGCCATTCGTACCGTGTCATTCATACTACGCCCGACGATAAATACCCGGCGCTGGTATTTAGCTGCAGCATCAATAATCTGCTGAACACGCGAAATCAGAGATGAAAATGTAGTGATTATCACCCTACCCGGTGCCTCAGCTATAACACGGTCAAGGGTTTCACCAACCACACGCTCCGAAGGGGTATAACCGGGCAGTTCGGCATAGGTGGAGTCGGACAGGAGGAGCAAAACCCCTTGCCCTCCCAGTTGAGCCAGCCGGGACAGAGCCGTTGGGTCACCACTAACTGGCGTATAGTCAAGTTTAAAATCTCCGCTGTGAATTATGTTACCAATGGGTGTATATATTATCAGACCGGCTGAATCAGGTATGCTGTGACAAACAGGGAAAAATTCAATCCAGAATTTTCCTAGTGCAATCTTATTGCCAAACTGCACGACTCTCAAGTTAGCTCCTGAGAGTGCCTTCCTCTCTTTCAGTTTTACCGAGATAAGCCCCCGAGTGAGTTTTGTCGAGTAGATAGGTACGTTAAGTTGAGGCAGGAGATAAGGTATAGCTCCGATATGGTCCTCATGACCATGGGTAATAACGATACCTTTTATTTTTTCCTTTCTCTCCAATAAATAACTAATATCAGGAATTACCAGGTCGATACCAAGCATCTCTTCTTCGGGAAACATAAGTCCGGCATCAATGATGATGATATCATCTTCGTACTCCATCACCATCATATTCTTGCCGATTTCACTCAGCCCACCGAGGGGAATTAGCCTTAATTTTGGTTTCGGCATTTCTTAAACCTCGAACATCTTTAATTGCTGCGGCTCTGGTTTGGACTCGGATACGTTCTTTGCCTGATCCAGTAGTAAAGGGATCTTGAGTATATCAGACTCTATCTCTTTACGCAGGCTCTGTTGATGAAGAGCCGCAGCTGGATGGTACATAGCGTAGTAAATAACTTCATCCCGTTTCTGGGTAGTGCCGTGAATCTTGCTAATACTCTTGCCAGGAAAGAACATCGCCATCGAGTAACGCCCAAGGGTTACAATCATTTTGGGTTTTATCAACTCAATCTGGCGTTCCAACCACTTACGGCAATTAACAATCTCTTCAGGCAGGGGGTCACGGTTATTTGTCGGACGACACTTAATCACGTTGGCAATATAAACTTGCTGGCGTTTTAGATTAATGGAAGCCAGCAATTCATCTAGATATTTACCTGCCGGACCGACAAAAGGGCGTCCTTGTTGGTCTTCATGCCAGCCCGGTGCCTCACCGATAAATAGTATTTTTGCGTCCTCTGCCCCTTCACCAGGTACTACCTTAGTTCTATATTTGGCTATTTCACACTTTTTGCAGCGTGCAACTTCTTGATAAAGCTCAGTCAATGCTGACATTATTAACAATAACCTAAATAGAATGAATCAACCAGCCTTTTGATAATGATAGCACGCCTATTATGTCGAGTCAATTGAAAGGGACTGTTGTTGACAGCATAAAGGCTTAGTTGGTAGACTTCAACAGGGAGGGAAAATGAGCTTTTTAAGTCAAATTGATTCAGAAGTTTACCATGTTCTTTGTTTGGAGGAGAAGCGTCAAAGGGAGACGATAAACCTTATCGCCTCAGAGAATTATCCAAGTCAAGCTGTATATGAGGCTCAGAGTTCAGTTCTAACCAGTAAATACGCCGAGGGATATCCGGGAAAGCGGTACTACGGCGGTTGTACCAATGCAGATACGGTGGAAAAGCTAGCAATTGAGCGGGCAAAAGAACTCTTTCATGCCGAGCACGCTAATGTCCAGCCACACAGCGGGTCTCAGGCTAATATGGCAGTATATTATGCCCTGTTAAAACACGGTGATACAGCAATGGGAATGAGCATAATCAATGGGGGTCATCTAACCCACGGTGACAAAGTAAGCTTTTCTGGCAAATCATATAATTTCATCCAGTATGGGGTCAACCGCGAAACAGAAAGAATTGATTATAAAGAGTTAGAAAGGCTTACCTTAGAACACAAGCCCAAGTTAATTGTAGCCGGGGCAAGTGCTTATCCCCGTATTATAGACTTTGAACGTTTGCGTTATATCGCTGACCTTGTCGGAGCAAGAGTGATGGTTGATGCCGCTCACACAGCAGGTATGATTGCCGCTGGGGTACATCCAACTCCTATCCCCTATGCTGATGTAGTAACCGCCACTACCCAAAAGACACTACGCGGACCGAGGGGCGGATTCATCTTATGTCGTAAGGAGTTAGCCTCAGACATCGATGCTGCCGTCTTCCCCCGGATGCAGGGCGGTCCCTTTATGCATATCATTGCCGCCAAGGCAGTAACCTTTCATGAAGCAATGCAGCCAGCATTCGTTGAGTATCAACGTGCTATATTGAATAATGCCCTAGTTCTGGCCAGTGAACTAAAGAGGTTAGGCATGGATCTGGTATCCGGCGGAACAGATACTCACCTTGTGTTAATAAACCTTACCAAGATAGGAATCACCGGGAAGAAGGCTGAGGAAGCCCTGGGCAGAGCTGATATTGTGGCTAATCGTGACCCAATCCCCTTTGACACACGCCCCTCACTGATAACCAGTGGCATTAGAGTAGGTACGCCAGCAGTTACTACTCGTGGCTTCGGCAAGGATGAGATGAAGCAGATTGCCTCAATGATTGTGAAAGTGATTACCAATATTGATAATCAAGACATCCAGGAGCAGGTACGCCAGGAAGTTAGCCAGTTATGCTCTCGCTTTCCAGTGCCTGGAATTGATAGATAATATTATTTTACGTAATTATCCCTTGACATACAGTATGTTTTGTGCTATAATCATCTTAGAAAGTTGAGATTGGAGACTAAGATGAAAACCGCAAAATACACCCTTAAAGAGTTCAATGAGAATTACCCGAATGACGACGCCTGCCTTGACCGAATATTCAAAGGTCGCTATCCCGATGGCGTCTTTTGCCCCAAATGCCAAAAGGTAACAAAGTTCTACAAGCGGTCTGGGCTGAAGGTTTACGCCTGCGAGTTCTGCGGGCATTCCATATCCCCAACGGCGGGGACTATCTTCCACAAGTCCGACACACCGCTTCGATCTTGGTTTTATGCCATGTTCCTGATGTCCACCACGAAGACAGGCATCTCTGCCAAACAATTGGAAAGGGAATTGGGCGTAACCTACAAGACGGCATGGCGAATGTTCAGACTGGTGCGAAAGTTGATGTCCGAACATGTCAATCCTCTTAGTGGGCTTGTCGAGGTTGACGAGACCTACATCGGTGGTAGAAGGGCGGGCAAGCGTGGTCGTGGTGCATCTGGCAAGGCGGTTGTCATGGGAATGGTTGAAAGACAGGGGAACGCAATCGCCAAAGTTGTCCCCAACGTCAAGGCTAGAACGCTTCTCCCCATGATTGAGGCTAGGGTTGCCAAAGAGGGCAAAACTATCGTCTTCACCGATGAACTCCCCAGTTATGATAGGATTGAACGGCTCGGATACGCCCATGAGATTGTCCAGCACGCTGCCAAGCAGTATGTGTGTGGGATTGCCCACGTCAATACCGTCGAGGCTCTGTGGTCTACAATCAAGCGTGGGATAGATGGCGTCAACCATCATGTTAGCCCTCTTTACCTTCAGACTTATCTTGACTCTTATGTTTACCGCTACAACCATCGGAAGGATGAGACTCCAATGTTTCTGAGCCTTCT
>CAYOHA010000014.1:0-20540 GCA_964403625.1 uncultured Dehalococcoidales bacterium
TTTCATCTTTTACTGTTCTTAGTTTAACTTGTTTTGTTACTGGTAATCCACTATATTCCGGAATAATTATTTCCCTTAAAAAATAATAGAACCCTCTGCTCAGGAGGGTTCTCATTCATTATTTCTCATTGGATTCGTTACTTTGGCTGACTATTCCTTATACCAAAACCTCCCGAGCGCGCCACGAGCGCACTGTAAATATCAAACAATCTAAATTATGAGAGGTAATGTTATTCGTCATATTTTATATACCTAACCCTAAGGTTTAGAAGATATTATTCGTCCGGATTTTAAAAAGGTTGTATCTGAGTGTAACTTCTCTGAAACCTTTACTTTTTCAGTAAAAGGAACATTAGCACGCTTTCTATCTAAAACAGACCTTGCTTTTTTACGTGCCTGCCAGAACTTTCTTGTATCTTTCATATAGTTTGTCTTGGTCATTATCAAACCTCTGAATTATATTAAACAACAAATCTACATTAGCCTTCCGAATAAGGCTCTTGACTCTAAGTATATCTTTCTCACGAAAAGCTGTCAAATATAAAGTTATCAAGTATTCAATGCTAACAAATTTACTCGTAACACCATCAAACTCCACTATATTAGCCTCTTCAATCGCACCATTATAAAGCGGGCTTATGTAATTTGGGAGAAATTGGACTGGCATATTTTCAATGAAGATATATACTTCCTCGATTTTAGCTCCTTGATTGCGAAAGTATTCGTATAAATTGTGATAATCATTTTCACTGGGTAATATTGCTAATACATCTAAATCATAAGTGGTCATCGGTATGTCATAGAACAATGCAGCATAGCCTCCACCTACTGCATAGTCTTGAATAACTCCAATCGCTATTAAGTTATTTAGGCTAGTTAAAACTTCCTTAAGACCCATTCTCACTCCCCTGGTGTTGGCATTGTAATGCCATTCATGAAATATTTCAAATAACCTGCTACCTGTGAGAGATTGATAAACAAATCTACCCAACCTTACCCAATGTTATAGTTCGAAACCAGTGCAGGTTACTAATCGGATTTGAATGAGGCATAGTAAAGTTGTGCTTTTTGATTTCGTCAACTTGTTGTGAATCGATGCCCAGTATATAATACATCTACAAAAAGGAAAGAACTCATTAAATATCTGATAAGCAATGGTGCTCTTCTTATTAGAGAGGGAAGAAAGCACAGTATTTATCAGAAAGGCAAATACCGAACGGCAATTCCTCGCCATAATGAAATAGTAGATGAGCTGGCAAGAAAAATTTTCCGTGATTTGGAAATTCCTTTCTTAAATTAAAGTGGAGAGTTAAATGCAATACAGAGCGGTAATTAAAAAAAGTGGTGATTGGTGGATAGGCTGGCTTATTGACCTGCCTGGAGTCAATGCACAAGAAAAAAGCCGGAAAAAGCTTATCGAATCCTTAAGAATCTGTGCAGAGGATATGCTTAATATTCCCTTTGTACCAAAAGATGAGGAAGAACTGGTAAAAATTGAGGTTTGATCCTCACCTCCGGTATCCCGCTCTCCATTCTTAAAAAACGGTAGATAGAATACAAGAAGGGCTCCCGCTTTTTTAAACTCCAGAAATGCAGAGATTCTACAGAGTGTATCTTAATAAGCTGTGCCTTTTAGTTGTCTTATTTTCTATTGATAGAATACCTTGTGACATTGTATTATTGCTTTTGAGTTGAGCCGATGGAAGAAACACTTATAGCCCCTTGCGGGATGAACTGCGGGGTATGCAGCAGTTACCTGGCGATGAAAAACGATCTGAAGAAGAAGGGGTTTGGGAAAACATACTGTGCCGGCTGCTTACCACGCGGTAAGGATTGTTACTATCAAAGGAAATGCGACCTTCTTGGGAAGGGGACTATGCGCTTCTGCTATGAATGCCAGTATTTCCCCTGCCGTATCATAAAGACCCTCGATACGCGTTACCGCACATTTTACCATATGAGTATGATAGAGAACCTTGAATATCTAAAAGAATATGGTATTGAAAAATTCCTGGAAAAGGAAGCAGTAAAGTGGCAGTGCCCCGAATGTGGGGGGGTGATATGTTGCCATAACGGACTATGCTATAAATGCAATCTTGATAAGCTACGCCAGAAGAAGCGAAAGTACCGCTGGGAGGAATAATGAGAAAATGTGACAGGGAAAATAGGGGGTATATCTTTTGAATTATACGAAAAGCGTTCTGCTTTACCGAGATAAGCCGAAATACGGACTTCTTTTAAAGATTATTTTAGTAATACCGGTGGCATTTCTGGTATTGAGTATTTATTTTTGGTCATCAGGCGAAACTTCCGGTGGTCTAGCCTTTCTAATTGAAGCTTTCCTACTTGGACTGATATTCTGGTGTGTCTTCCCTCGTGAATATCAGGTGTATGAAGATCATTTGCGTATATCGCTGGGCAGCCCCTTTTCTGTAAAAGTCGGATTTCGGAATATAGAGACAATAAGAGTCACAAGCAAGACGTCTTTCACCGTCAATTTCGTCACCAGGATAACAAGGAACTATGTGGTAATAAAAAGGAAGGGGGGACTGAATATCGCTATCACCCCCACTGATGCTGACTCATTTGTAAACAATGCGAATTCAGCTTTAGAGTATTGGCTAAAAGCAAAAACCGAAAACGGAGCTGCCTAATTGTGATGCGTGAACTATTTCAATACCTGTATATAAAAATTAATGTCCTCATAATCGTTGTTCTTATTTTCCTTGTTGGCGGTTGTACCACTACGAAGGGTGAAGGATTTGCGATTTACTTGACCAGGGAAGACATTCCTCCTGCTAAGATGGAAGCCTTAAGCCACGTCGATATCGCCGAAACACCGATTATTTCAATTGACGATATCATCACCTACAATGCTCAAACACATGAGATAAAACTGACTAACACAGCTTATGACCGTATTTTGAATCTGGAAGTCCCGGTTCAAGGCAGGTCTTTTCTGGTGTGTGTTGATAGGGCACCGATATATTGGGGAGCTTTCTGGACACCGATATCCTCAATGTCATTTGGCGGGGTTACCATCTGGAAACCTCTGGGCTCTCAGGTACTGAAAGTGATAACTCTTGAGCTGGGTTATCCCTCTTCATCTTTTTATCAAGGAGAAGACCCCAGGAGTAATCCGGAAGTGATGAAATCGCTGGAGCAGGCTCGCAAGTTAATCAACAAGCTATCGATGACAGAAGTAGAAAAGCTGCCGCATTCTTTTAAAGGATATGAGCTTTATTCTTGGTTAGAAAATAGCCAGTGGCATTTCACTTTGATTACCGGGACCAATCGGACTAAGACGATTGAGGAAATAACTTCCAAAGAGGATTATATCTCTGAAACGGGATGGGTAAACGTCCATGTAGTGGGTGCAGAGGCAATCAAAGATGTTCTCAGCCGGCTTCCTCAGAGTGAGTCAATCTTCTGGTGCGATGAGTTGCATATCGGGCAAACCACCGAAACGGATCTAAAATTACCGCCTGGGCAAATTACTGATGCAATTAAGGAATATGCTGAACAGTGCGGTTTGGATTTAGTAATTACTATAAAAGGTGAGGGGTTACTTCATAATCTCAAACTGAGATTATTGCAACAGTGGCTTCTGGCTGGTATAATTAAAAAAGTTTGAGGATTTGAGTTGGATGTGTTTGAAATATTATTGATTAATAAAGACATATATTTTATTATTCTAACGTAGGCTGGGGTAGTTCTAACCTTCCGTCCTTAAACCGGGTGGGAGGTTTTTGTTTGGCACAACATAGGATTTTAGCAATGGTTATTGATAAAAGTAAGAAAACAGGTGACGAACAAAAGCTTGAGGTAATGCGACATTCAGCGGCCCATATTATGGCTGAGGCGGTCCAGTCTATCTTTCCCGATGCCAAGTTTGGCATTGGACCGGCAATAGAGAACGGATTTTACTATGACTTTGATTTACCTCGCCCGTTAACTCCCGATGATTTACCTCTTATTGAGGCAAAAATGAGTGAAATAGTCGCCTCAGACACTCCCTTTGCCAGGGAAGATGTAACTAAAGAGGAGGCAAGGAAGTTATTCGCTGCTCAGCCCTATAAGCTCGAGTTGATTGATGAGCTTCCGGATGAAAAAGTCAGCTTGTACCGGCAGGGTTCTTTTATTGACCTGTGCCGTGGACCTCATGTAAGTTCTACCGGCAAGATAGGAGCTTTCAAACTGGTCAGCATTGCCGGAGCTTACTGGCGGGGTAGTGAACGCCGTCCTATGTTGCAGCGTATATATGGTGTAGCTTTTAACACCAAAGAAGCTCTGGCTGAGCATTTGAAGAGACTTGAGGAACAGGAAGCTCGTGACCACCGTCGCCTGAACAAACAACTTAACCTTTACATCGCTCCCGAGGAAATAGGTGGTGGGCTCATCATATATGGTCCGAAGGCAGGGCGAATTCGTGCTGTCATCGAGGAGTTCTGGAGACAGGAACACTTCGCTAACGGCTATGAGTTGCTCTACTCACCTCATATTGGCTTGAGTAAACTGTGGGAGATTAGCGGTCATCTGGATTTCTATAAGGAGAATATGTACTCACCTATTGATATCGAGGGACAGCAATACTATCTCAAACCGATGAACTGTCCCTTCCATATACTGGAATATAAAAGTCAGGGACGTTCTTACCGGGATTTGCCATTACGTTGGGCTGAATTAGGCACAGTCTACCGGTATGAGCGTAGTGGTGTTCTGCTAGGACTATTGCGGACCCGTGGCTTTACTCAGGATGATGCCCATATCATTTGCACACCGGAGCAGGTCGAAGATGAGATAGCTGAGGTGTACCGGTTCTCGATTCATATGTGGAAGGCTTTTGGTTTTGAAAAGTACAAAGTATATCTTTCTACACGTCCGGCAAAAGCGATAGGCAAGGAAGAGCAATGGAGGCAAGCTGAGGAAGCCTTGCGTGAAGTCCTCACCGAGCAGGGTGTGGACTATGAAACGGATGAGGGTGGCGGTGCCTTTTATGGACCTAAGATAGACATCAAGATAGAGGACACCATTGGACGCGAATGGCAGATGACCACAATACAGTTCGACTTCAATCTGCCGGAGCGGTTTGATATGGTCTATATGGGTAAAGATGGACAGGAGCACCGACCGTATATGATACACCGGGCTCTATTAGGAGCGTGGGAACGTTTCTTTGGTCTCCTGATTGAGTATTACGCCGGTGCTTTCCCGGTCTGGTTAGCTCCGGTGCAGGTAATGGTAATACCGGTGGCTGACCGCCATCTCGACTATGCTGAAAAAGTGGAAAAGGCACTCAAAAATGAGAATATCCGGGTAAAGATTGATGACCGGTCAGAAAGGATAAACCTGAAAATCAGGCAGGCACAGCTTGACAAAGTGCCCTATATGCTGGTAGTAGGTGATAAGGAGGTGTCTGCCGCCACTGTGTCGGTACGCCTGCGTACCGGTGAACAGCTACCTTCTCAAACCCTTGACAGCTTCCTTGAGATGGTCAAAAAAGCTGTAGTAAACAAGGTGATTGACCTGAAGTGAGGTAGTACGTAAAAAACAACGATTCAGATTTGATAAGTATGACGAGATGTGATATAGTTTTTCTTCGAGAAATATTTGATACCAGAGGAGGAGAATCAGGACATAGTTAAGAAGCTGCGCGTCAACAGGGAGATAAGGGCTCGCGAGGTTCGGCTTGTTGGAGAGAAGGGAGAGCAGCTTGGGATTATGACCTTGGACCAGGCACGAGAGATCGCTAGGAATCACAACCTTGACCTGGTTGAAGTAGCGGCGACAGCGGAACCGCCGGTGTGTCGCTTGCTTGATTATGGAAAATATAGATATCAGCAAGCGAAGAAGGAACGTGAGTTTAGAAAAGGCCAGAAGGTTGTAGCCGTAAGAGAAGTCCGGATACGACCAAAAATTGGCGACCACGATTTTGAATCTAAAGCCAGGAAAGCTAAGCAATTACTGGATGGTGGAGATAAGGTTAAGGTAACAGTACAATTCAGAGGGCGTGAAATCACGCATCCTGAGCTTGGCTTGAAATTACTGCAGAGGATGGCAGAAACGCTGAAGGAGGTGGCTTCTATTGACGTCCAACCTCTGATGGACGGGAGAAGAATGAATGTGGTCCTATCACCAATGCCCACTCAAAAAACTAAAGACGGAAAAATAAAGGAAGAGGTAAAGAAATCATAGATGCCAAAAATCAAGACTCATAAAGGGGCACAGAGCCGCTTCCATATTACTGGTAGCGGTAAAATTATGCGAACAAAAGGCCCAAAAAGCCATTTGCGTATGCGGAAAGCAAAGCGCGTCAAGCGGCTTTTTCATGGTAAGATTCCGCTAGACTCCAGTGATAAAGCGCGAATAAAAAAACTTTTACCCTACGGGGTAAAGTAAGAGGAGATATATCTTGCCAAGAGTAAAAAGAGGTGTGACTGCACATCGCCGGCATAAGAAAATCCTGGCTTTGACCAAAGGCCAAAGAGCAACTAGACATTCTCTTTATCGCCGGGCTCACGAGTCTATGCTTCACTCTTTAAGCTATGCCTATATTCATCGCCGTGAGAGAAAAGGTGATATGAGGCGCTTGTGGATCGTACGGGTGAATGCTGCTTGTCGCGCCCAGGATCTTACCTACGGTCAGTTTATAGAAGGCTTAAAAAAGGCAGGGGTGGAAATTAACCGTAAAATACTTGCCGATATGGCAATCAGAGAACCCGAAGCCTTTTCTCAATTGGTAACTACAGCTAAAAGTCAGGTTCAAACCTAGGATTTACCAGCCGTATAATTCGTATAATTCCCTTAAATATTTGTCCCCTCTCTATTGAGGGGACTATTTTATCTGGACATTCAGTAAGGACATAATTTCTTCAGAAAGGCTTAGAACCGGTGCAGGTAGTTAAAAAATCTGGAAACGCCGTTGTAAAAGGGTATGGCTTCTTTAGAAGACAACAGCGTGATTGGAAGATTTCGTTATTACGGTCAAACCTGCATATGTCTCTACAGAAAATGATTGACCCTTACCTCTCCATTTATATCGTCGCTCTTGGTGCTACTGCTACCCAGCTTGGCATTATTAATAGTGTCGGAATGATAATCGGCGGTCTGGTAGGTCCATTCCTGGGTATTTTGATTGATAGGATTGGGGTCAAGAGGATTTACCTTCTCACCATTATTTTTCTTTCTCTTTCGTACCTCATCTTTGGTATAGCCCAGAGCTGGACAATCGTCATCATCGCCATGGTCACATACTGGTTGGGACATTCACCCAGTTTTCAGGCCTGTGGTGTTATTTGTGCCAATTCGCTGGCAACAGAGGAGCGGGCTACCGGCATGGCTATTTGTGAAACTGCCAGTATGGGTATACTGGGGATAGCCGTCCCAATGATTGGAGCCTTGCTGGTCACCACCTTCGGTGGTGTAAATGTCAGCGGAATAAGACCTATCTTCTATATCTGTCTGGCGGTGAATGTTGCTACTTTTTTCCTGATACTTTTCCAGTTGTCAGACCGCAGGTGGGGGAGTGTAAGCAGGGGCAATTCAAGTTTCTTCAAAGGTATTTCTGAAATATTCAAGCAGGGGCATCACCTGAAACGATGGATCCTTATTTCTACGATAACCTCCCTGCCAATGGGTATGGTTATGCCTTTCCGACAGGTCTTTGCTAATGAATTCAAAGGAGCAGACCAGTATATACTGGGCTTGATGGCTACTGCCAGTGCATTAGTACCTATATTTCTCGGTATCTTTATAGGCAGGCTGGCTGACAGGGTAGGACGGAAAAAGCTTATCTATGCATCAATGCCATTTATCTGGCTTTCGAATCTGATACTCATCTGGGCACCCAATACCGGATGGCTGGTAGTATCCGGTGCCTTGCAGGGTTTCTCTATGTTGCATGGACTACCTGAAAGGGCGATGAGTCGTGAGCTGGTCCCTGCAGACCAGATGGGTACCTGGCTGGGAATCCTGGACTTCTGTAAAATGGTGTTCTCTGCTCTCTCAGTCTATCTCGGAGGGGTTATGTGGGACCACATCGGTCCACAATACATTTTCCTGGTTATCATCGCCACGGATGTGCTTATCAGAGTACCTTTACTACTAGGAATGCCAGAGACACTACAATTGCCGAATAAACAGAATGGTGGAAACGGCTAAACTCAGGTCGCTTTTTAAGCTTGCCGCGAAATTGTCATGCTGGAGCGTAGCGACCTGCCCGCTTGCCTTCGCTGACCTGCTCGCCGTTCCTCCTGAACTATGGCAGGCGAGAGCTTTAGCGCAAGCAGGCCGTCCCCCTGCCCGCCAGGGCTTGGCAGGCGGGTCCGGGACTATGGCAGGCAGGAGCATCTCAGGGTGGGTGGGATTAGATTCAAGAATAAAATGATTTGCGCATTTCGCGGGAGGCTCCTAGTTCAAGCTTGACTTTAAATCTCCGTCTTTGCTATAGTTAAACTTTAAAAAGGAGACGAAAATGGCTGCTCCTAAATTCAAGGAACTCAAGCGTTCTTATGGTTTTGATGAAGTTGCTATCGTGCCCGGGGATGTGACTATCAATCCTGAACAAACCAACATCGACTTCAAGATAGGGGACTTGACCTTTGCTCTCCCTATCCTGGCCGCAGCTATGGATGCCGTGGTAGATGTTAATTTCGCCATCCAGATGAGTAAGATGGGCGGACTCGCTGTACTGCACCTTGAAGGAGTTCAAACCCGTTATGATAACCCTGAAGAAGTACTGGCCGAAATTGCCCGGACACCACAAGCTGAAGCCACTCCTTTACTCCAGAAAATCTATTCCCAGCCAATCAAAGAAAACCTTATCGGTGAACGGATCGAGGCGGTAAAAAAAGCAGGAGCCATATGCGCTGTTACCGCTTTACCGGCTAATACCAAACGCTTTGCTCCGATTACCGTTGAAGCCAAGGCTGACGTTCTCGTTGTCCAGTCCACAGTTACTTCTGCCCGCCACACATCTAAAAGCGTCCGCGGGCTTATCTTTCAGGAGCTTATCAAGTCGGTACCGATGCCTGTTGTTGTTGGTAACTGCGTCAGTTATAGCGCCTGTTTAGATCTGATGCGAACAGGAATCTCAGGAGTGCTTGTCGGTGTCGGTCCCGGTGCCGAATGCACCACCAGGGAGGTCCTTGGCATTGGTGTTCCCCAAATAACGGCGACCATAGATTGTGCCGCCGCTAGAGACTATTACCAGAAAGAATCAGGGCGTTATGTGCCCATAATTACCGATGGCGGGATACGCAAGGGTGGTGATCTATGCAAGGCGATTGCTGCTGGTGCTGACGCGGTAATGATCGGCGCTGTCTTTGCCCAGGCTAAAGAGGCACCAGGGCACGGTTACAACTGGGGAATGTCTAATCCCCACGCCGCACTTCCTAGAGGAACCCGAATAAAAGTCGGCACTTCTGGTACACTGGAACAGATTCTCTTCGGTCCTACTTCGGTTACCGATGGCAGTCAGAACCTTGTTGGTGCCCTTCGTACAGCAATGGGAGTCTGTGGTGCTTTTAATATCCGCGAAATGCACAAAGCCGAGATGGTAATTGCGCCGGCTATTACCACCGAAGGCAAGTCCTGGCAGATAGAGCAGTCATAACCATATATATTGACTAGCTTCTAGGCTAGCTACTCCTCCTCTTCCTCCACTTCTGTGGCGACCTTTGTCTGCTCTCTGCCAGTACCAGCCAATAGAGAAATTTCTCTCCGTTCACGTCGGCGTGTTGCTGGGAATTCAAGTTTATCAATTACATCCCGTAATTTCTCGATACTATCCTGAGATTCTTTAGATCTTACTTCTAACACCACTCCTGTCACTCCCGATTCCCATAATGCCTTAAGTTCAGCACCGGTTACCTTTGCCGGTATGAATACCAGTAAAGGCTTAGATAGTAAACGGGCGAAGTGCTGAAATAGCATAAGGTTCTGCCAGGTAAGTGTATACTCTTCCTTCTGCTCACTGGCGATAAGTACTGCATCTATCGGAAGTTCGTTGGCGGCTCTCAATAAGCCTTCATTGATCGATGGCTCTATCTCTAATATCTTGCCAACTCCAGTATTTTCAATTATTGTCAGAGCGGTTTTGGCGGCAGAAAAGACTATAAAATCGTAGCCAGGTTTGGTCATTTGTTCAATTGTTTCCTGACCACCATTTTCCAGCCATCCACCCCAGGGGATGTCAGGATTAGCTTGAGAAAGCTTTTGTATGGTTTCAGCACCTTCAGCCGGATTAAGAATTCGGATTATACCCGCATCAGCCCTGGCCACACGACCTGCCAGGCTCTCGGCCTGTTCCTGTGCCAGAGTGGCAACAAGTTGTATTTTAGACTTCGGTGTGGTTGGTTGTTTTGCCCTGAAACCCATAGGCTGGGGTTCGTTCCGGATCAATCGATTTAGCTTATCAATAAACTTGCTCATTCTCCCTCCAGTCCTTGTAAATCCTTGCGTCTCTTATTTATTTCCCAAAGCTTTAATGGCAGCTGCTACCCCTATGCCAGGTTCCATCCTGTAACCTTCAGAAGATAATAGCTTCTCCAGGCAATAAAGCAACTGCAATACATTCGCTTCGGTTGAAGAATATCCCATCAGTCCGATACGCCAGACCTTTCCTTTCAAAGGTCCTAGCCCTCCGCCAATCTCAATATTATACTCATTGAGAAGTCCCCTTCTCACTCTAAGGTCGTCTACTCCCGAAGGGATACGTACTGTGGTCAGTGTATTGAGACGGTGGCCTTCCTGTGCATGCAGTACCAGTCCCATAGCCTCCAGTCCTGCCTGGAGAGCCTGGCCATTCTTCTGATGCCGTTGAATACGCCTTTCAAGACCCTCTTCGATAACCAGTATTAGTGCCTGGTAAAAGGCGTAGACCATCGATATTGGTGCGGTATGATGGTAGAACCTGTCGTTAGACCAGTAGGTAGCGAGAAGCGAGAGATCAAGGTACCAGCTCGGTACCTTGCTATTACGGGCTTGAACAACACTTAACGCTTTTTTATTCACGGTGAATGGAGCGAGTCCCGGCGGGCAACTCAGGCACTTTTGCGTGCCACTATAACAGATGTCTATTCCCCAGTCATCTACGGCTACTTCATGACCTGCCAGTGAAGTGACAGTATCGACCAAGAAGAGAGCATTATATTTTTTAGCTAGCTGAGAAACTTCTACTAGAGGCTGTAAAACACCGGTCGATGTCTCGGCGTGTACCAGGGCGAGAAGTTTAACCTTTTTCTCTACTTTCAGGGCAGCTTCGATAGCTTCCGGTTCGACGGTTCGTCCCCACTCTACGGGCACCTGGACTACCCTGGCGCCGCATCTCAGAGCATTGTCCACCATACGCTCGGCGAAAAATCCGTTGACTCCAATGACGGCAACATCCCCCGGTTCTAGGAAATTACAGAAGCCTGTCTCCATACCGGCTGACCCTGTACCGGACACAGGAAAGGTCAGTTCATTATTGGTGCGGAACACGTTACGAAGGAGCTTCACCGTATCTTCCATTACAGTGACAAAATACGGGTCTAAATGCCCCACCATTGGTGCCATCATGGCAATCTGGACGCGTGGGTGAATGTTGCTGGGGCCAGGACCCATAAGAATACGGTTTGGTGGATTCAGTGCTCGATAGGTGATTTCTGACAAAGTAAGTTACCTCCTCTTCAACAAAGTAATATCTTGAAAATATTATGATTTTTTAACTATCTATCCTATAAATTGCCTGAGGCTGGAGCCAGCGAAGAGAGTCGAACTCTTGACCGACGGTTTACGAAACTGTCAGCTATTATACCAAACAGTGATTTTGTGTACAAATTAGAACTTTTGTGTTAGTTACCCAAAACATGTATTGAGCGTAGAATATCATCTGGTGATATCAAGTTCTGTTCTATCTATTAGCAAGTTATTAGCAAAATTGCAACTTTAGTTCAGCTTTAATAAGTAAATCGTATGACAATTCTTAGGTGTATTTCCCTTTATTTGTAAAAGGGTATTAACTCCCAATTCGTAGTCACAATACGATGTATTGTGCTATCTGAAAACCGACTCTGGAAACACATTTCTAAGTGGTTCGCGTCCAGTAAAGTGGGCGGCACTGTACGATAGATAGAACCTTCAAACTTTCCTTCCCTTTATCCATCTAGAGAACAATTAACGTTCAGATGTTTTGTGACAGCTGCGTCTACTATTTCACCAACTTGATGTCAAATGTAAAGGTTTGATGTATTTTATGACTGTAACAGCCTGTTAAAATTTAGCGTTCAAAAGAAAGTGAACCAATAACAGCGACATGAAGGTCTTGATGAAATGTCGGAAGTTTGGTAAGTCTGGTGTGAATGTCTCGGGAATCCCTTTGGGGGGGCGTAGATTTTGGCAGACGGCCTGGTGAGTGAGACTGTGTTAACTGAGTCCATTGTCTTCTCAATATCGGCAAAATAGGGTATACTCAAATTGTGGAGCTGGATAGAATGGATAATATTGAGACAGAAAGTTCAGAAAAACAGACAGGGAGCCGTTATCATGAGCTTTTAGTCCTGAGTCGCGTATCGGCAGCCCTCAGCGGGCTTTGGGACTTGGATGCTATCCTCAGGGTTGCTCTGGACAATGTACTGAGTATTATGGATGGAGCTGTTGGCGGAATTCTGCTATTGGATGAACAGACCCAGACCCTATCCTACCGAATCCATCAAGGTTTGAGTGATAGATTCGTTGAAGAAATGCGTTTCAACCTGGGTGAGGGGATTGCTGGTGGTGTAGCTCAAAACGGTAAAGCAGTTCTACTAGAGGATATCTCGTCTGATCCGCGTACCGTACACGCGGAGCTGGTGAGTATTGAGGGTCTAAAAGCATTCATCAGTGTTCCACTCCGTGCAAAGGACAAGGTTCTCGGTGTGATAAATATTGCTAGCCAAGCACCACGCCGTTTCACCAGCAATGATATGCATCTATTACACTCGATTGGAGACCAGCTTGGTGTTGCTATCGAGCAGGCAAGGCTGTATGAGAGGCTACGAAACGCACGGGAGAGATTACGCCGGCTTGCCCGGCAGAACTTGGTCGCTGAAGAAGAAGAACGGCGGAGGATTGCTCGTGAACTGCATGATGAAACCAGCCAGTCACTCTCCGGACTGGCACTACAGTTGCAGGCACTTGTAGAAATGGCTGAGATGTCCGGTAACCAGGATGCCGAGTTCATAACCAGGTTGAAGAAGGCACAATCCTTGACTGTCCAGGTACACAATGAGGTAAGCAGGCTTATTGCTGACTTACGGCCGGCACTGCTGGATACACTGGGATTAATTCCCGCCGTTCGCCAGCACGCCGAGACCAGACTTCATCACCTGGGCATCAATGCATCCGTAGAAACCCAGGGCAAGGATAGACGCTTACCTTCCGATGTTGAAGCTGCTCTTTTCCGCTTTGTTCAGGGTGCCATAGGCAATATTGTGCAACACTCCAAGGCAAATAATGCTGTTATAGTCTTTGAGTTTCAGCCTAATGAATTGTTGCTACGCATTAGTGATGATGGACATGGATTTAATGTTTCGGAAATCACTGATGTTGAGGTAAGTGGTCGTGGCCGGGGTCTATTCAGTATGCGGGAGAGGATAGGATTTCTCGGCGGTACCAGCTGGATTGAGTCCCAGCCTGGGCGGGGAACCACCGTTTGGGCAAGAGTGCCAATAGGTCAGAGTGACTAGTATGCAGAAAATAAGAGTCCTTGTAGTGGATGACCATACTGTTGTTCGTGATGGCATTTGTGCCCTACTCGCACTGACCGGGGATATAGAGGTAGTGGGTGAAGCTGCCAACGGGAGCGAGGCTCTGAAGATAGTAAAAGAACTGAAACCGGATGTGGTACTTATGGACATCTCCATGCCTATTATGGATGGTTTGGAAGCCACCCGCCGAATATGCAGAGAATTCCCAGCAAAAGTGCTGGTTCTGACCCAGTATGATGACAAGGAATACGTGTTCCCTGTTATTCAGGCTGGAGCCTCGGGCTTTATCAGTAAGGTAGCAGCATCATCAGAGCTTGCTTCAGGTATCCGCTCTGTCTATCAGGGAGATTCTTATCTCTCTCCATCGATTGCCAAGCTCCTGATTGAAGACTACCGCCACGGGGACGGTCGGGTTATTTCTGATCCTTATGAACAATTGACCGACCGGGAGAGGGATGTCCTGAAATTGGTAGCAGAGGGATATACTACTCAGGAAATCGCTGATATGCTGATAGTCAGTCCTAAGACCGTTGAGGGACACAGGACTAACCTTATGGCTAAGCTTGGTATCCACAATCGTATTGAACTGGTCAAGTACGCCGTACGCAAGGGTATCATAACTGTTTGATGGTCAGGCAGTACACCTGCGTTTCAAACCTCACATTAGATGGCTCACGAGCCTCCCTTCAAAGTTACCACCGTTGATTTGCCACCAGTTTATCTCATTACCAAATTTGAACCAATAAATGGGGAATAATCCCGGAGAATTCGAGGGTTTGATACCTTATTAGCAAGGTAAAGCCCTGTTCCGTTCTGCTTGGTACCGGTTTATACTTTCAACTAAGTATATTTCCAGTGGTGATGTCAATATCGGATAAACCGATTGATCACAGTAGTGGAAAAGGGGAGGTAATAATGGAGGAGAACACAAGAATCCTGATCGTAGATGACGACCCGGATTTTACAGAGGCACTAAGAAAAACTCTGGAAAAAAATTCATATTCGGTATTTGTTTCCTGCAATCGTCAACAAGCTGAGGAAATGGTTCGCTCTAAAGAACCTGATATGATTGTCCTGGGTACAGTTATACCTCGTGGAGATGCCTTTATATTTCATAAATGGATGAAACAAACATTAGGCTTCAGCAATCTGCCTATTATGGTTGTTAATGCCCCGCCTGAGAAGCAGATAATTAAGGGCTGGAGAATGAATGAAGGAATGCAGTGTGATGCTGAAGATTTTTTAGCCAGACCGGTTGAACCGGAAGCACTGCTGCCTCGCATTCAAGCCTTAATCAACAGGGCAACGAAGAGAATCAGAGTATTGATAGTCGATGACCACGCTGTGGTCAGAGATGGCATTCGAGCCGTACTCGCCCTACAGCGGGATATGCAGGTGATTGGTGAGGCGGTCAACGGAAAGGACGGATTAGAGAAGACACTGGAGCTTTTACCTGATGTGGTTGTGATGGACATTGTCATGCCGGTAATGAACGGATTGGACGCTGCCAGGGAGATATGTAGGAGGTACCAGGCCGCAAAAATACTGATGCTGACACAGTATGATGAGGAGGAGAATATTCTGGCCAGCCGCGAGGCAGGAGCAGTAGGTTTTATTCCAAAGGCGGCAGCCAGTTCTCACCTTCTGACTGGAATAAGGTCGGTAGCCCGGGGTGACCAGTCGTGGGTAAGGTCACTCACCAGCTAGAAAAGTTACCAAAGCTAAGCCGGAGAGAATATGGGAGAAGCGATTACAATTACTCTTAATAATGTAGAAGTAAGTGGCTACTCAGGAATGACCGTTCTGGACCTTGCTCGTGAATCGGGCGTATCTATCCCTACCTTATGTCACGACACTCACCTTACCCCGATAGGTGCCTGCAGGCTCTGTCTAGTGGAAGATGAGTCTTCCAAAGCACTTCTTGCCGCTTGTGTCACTCCGATAAGACCGGGAATGGTAATCAATACCCAGTCACCTCGAGTAATAGAGCGACGGAAAACCATTATTCAGTTTATGCTTGCCAGTCATCCTGATTCCTGCCTGGTATGTGACAAGGGTAACCGTTGTGAGTTACGAAAACTAGCCTCCGAAATGGGCATAGGGCTGGTAAAATTCCAGCGAATCCCTCAGCCGGGTACTATTGAGGAAGTCAATCCTTTCATCGAGAGAGACCTCTCCAAGTGTATCTTGTGTGCCAAGTGTATTCGTGCAGACCAGGAACTGGTTGTTGAGGGAGCGATTGATTACATCGAACGAGGCTTCTCTTCCAGACCAGCGACATTGAGTGATATGCCCCTAGAGAAGTCTGAATGCACTTTCTGTGGAACCTGTGTAGCACTATGTCCCACCGGTGCCCTTATGGAAAAAGAGAGGACATACCGGGGTACAACTGTGACTACTGTCGATACAGTGTGTCCTTTTTGTGGTTGTGGCTGTAGCATTAGTCTTGAGGTTAAAGATAATAAGCTCATACGAGCCCGGCCTGGACTGGCAAGTCCTGTCAACCACGGTGCATTATGTGCCAGGGGAAGTTATGGATACGATTTCGTACACAGCCTAGAAAGGTTGACAAGCCCCTTAATTAGGATTAATGGTGAACTCAAGCCTGTATCCTGGGAACGGGCTCTAGACTGGATAGTCGCTGAATTTAAGCGGATAAAGGAAAGTGACGGCCCCGAAAGTCTGGCTGTTTTTGGGTCATCCAAATGTACTAACGAAGAGAATTATCTCCTCCAGAAATTTGCCCGTGTTGGCTTGGGTACTAACAATATTGATAACGGAAGCCGATTGTACAGTTCAGCGACACGGGTTGGTCTGGGGTGGTCGATAGGTTTCCCGGGGACAACAAACTCGTTGGATGGCATCGAACACTCAGAGGTAATTATGGTTATTGGCGCTAATCCTTCTGTCTCTGCTCCAGTTATAGGGTACGCCATCAAGCGTGCTGTCAGGCACAAAGGTGCAAAGCTCTTGCTCGTTGATCCGCGGCAGACAAGGTTAACCTCATTCGCCCACCTCTGGCTGAGACCAAATATCAGTACTGATATAGTATTGATAAACGGCCTGGCACGGGTGATTATTGAAGAAAAACTGTATGATGAGGAATTTGTCACCCGCAGGACGGACAACTTCGCCGAATTGACCAGGAGATTACAAAAATATAATCCAGCGTATGTAGAGGAGATAACTGGTGTCCCCAGGCAGGATGTACAGATTTCCGCCCGCCTGCTTGCCGGGGCAGCACAAATGGCGATCATTTACGGCAATGGGATTACCCAGCATATCAGCGGAACAGATAGTGTAATGGCATTGGCGAATCTGGTAATGCTAACCGGAAACATAGGACGTAAGGGGGGAGGTATCTTTGCCCTGCAACGGGAAAACAATGCTCAGGGAGCCTGCGATATGGGTAGTTTACCCGACTTTCTGCCTGGTTACCAGAGCCTTGACGATAGCCAGGCAAGAAAACACTTCGAGGAGCGATGGAGAGAACGCTTATCAGCTAATACTGGACTGACCGTTCTGGAAATGCTTGAGCAGATAAAAGTAGGAAAGTTAAAAGGTATGTTTATAATGGGAGAAAACCCTGTATCAAGTTTTCCCTATCCTTCGCTGGTTAGAAAATCCCTCTCCTCTCTCGAATTTCTCGCTGTTGCTGACATGTTCCTCACCGAAACAGCGAAGCTGGCAACAGTAGTTCTTCCTGCGACCAGCTTTGCCGAAAAAGAAGGCACCTTTACCAACTTCGAAGGAAGGGTTCAGCAGGTTCATAAGGCTATCGAACCCATCGGTGGTAGCCTGCCAGACTGGCAGATAATCCTTCAAATATCCCAAAGGATGGGGTACTCGATGACTTATACTTCTCCTCAGCAAGTTATGGATGAGATTCAAGAGCTGGTCCCCTTGTACCAGCACTTCGCATATAGTGCTTTTGAAAGAGATGACTTGGATTGGGCTGAATTACAGAGTGACCGCTTAGGAGCAAAGCGTTTTTATAAGGGCGTGTTCCCAAGCGGGTTTGGACGCTTTTCATCAGTAGAATGCCCTCCGCTAAATGACATTCCGGGAAAAGTATATCCCCTTACCCTTCTGTCCGGGTCGGTATTGCACCAATTTGGCAGCGGTACCAGAAGTTTAAGGGCTTCACGTCTGAAGAAATTCTCGTCACAAGCTTGGGTTGAAATCAGTGATAGTGATGCCAGAAATCTTGGATACAATGATGGCGATACAGTCAAGGTAGTCTCGCCATCAGGTGAAGTAACCACCACAGTCAGGCTAACTAAAACATTGCCACCAGGAATTCTTTTTATGCCTATAGGGTTCCCCGAGAGCCCAGTTAATGAGTTATTTGGCTTAGTTCTGGACCCTCGCACTAAGTCCCCATCACTGAAGGCTTGTACCGTTAGACTTGAAAGGATGAGTAATGGCTGAGACAAATAGAATCACTGAGGCTGAACTCGAGAGAATAAACAATATTATAGCTGATTACCGGGGAGATAAGTGGGGGTTAATACCTCTCCTTCACGTGATTCAGCAGTCGCAAGGCTACATTCCCCCCGAAGTAATACCAAACATTGCCAGTAGTCTTGGACTATTTCCCAGCCAGGTACAGGGTATTATTACCTTCTATACCCAGCTTTATACTGCGCCTCGAGGTAAAAATATAGTCAAGGTATGCCGTGGGACTGCCTGCCACGTGCGTGGTGGTAAAACGATACTAAGACTGGTCAAGCAGCACCTTGGAATTGAAGAGGGTGAAACTACTTCTGATTTTAATTATACACTGGAGACTGTTGCCTGTATCGGTGTTTGTGCCCTGGCTCCGAACATTGTAATAAACGAGCACACTCACGGTCAAATGAATCCTAAAAAAGTAAGCCTATTACTGGGCAAGAAGGACGAAATATAATATGCAGCAATACCGGACTATTTATGTTTGTCGAGGGACAGGATGTGTTTCCGGTGGCGGCGACGTTATTTTTGAAGCTCTCAGGGCTGAAATAACAAAGCAAAAAGTAAAGAATGCGAGAGTAGAATTCACCGGCTGCCACGGTTTTTGTCAGCAGGGACCAAATGTTGTCGTCGAACCAGACGGTATTTTTTATACCAGAGTGGAACCAGAGAGTGCTTCCGAGATTGTAACCTCTCACCTCCAGAACGGAGAACCAGTGAAGCGTCTTTTCTATCGTGACTCGGTGACAGGCAAATCAGTCCCGTACTACTCAGA
This sequence comes from uncultured Dehalococcoidales bacterium, assembly GCA_964403625.1. Lineage (GTDB taxonomy): Bacteria > Chloroflexota > Dehalococcoidia > Dehalococcoidales > UBA2162 > CAYOHA01. Next base: position 18,955 of record CAYOHA010000014.1, read on the forward strand.
TATAAACTTCTACCATAAACAGGAGCGTCTTATCCTGCGTAACTGCGGTCATATAAATCCTGAAAAGATCGGTGATTACCTTGCCCGTGGTGGCTACCAAGCGTTACGAAAGGTCATTTTTAATATGACCCCCGAAAAGGTCATTAACGAGGTCAAAAGGTCAGGACTAAGGGGGAGAGGAGGGGCTGGATTTCCTACCGGCACTAAATGGGAATTCTGCCGTAGTGCCACAGGTTCGCCAAAATATGTTATCTGTAATGCCGATGAAGGTGACCCCGGTGCTTTTATGGACCGTTCCATCCTTGAAGCAGACCCTCATGCCATTCTCGAAGGATTGACAATTGCTGCTTATGCTATTGGGGCAAGTGAAGGCTATATCTATGTCCGGGCTGAATACCCTCTGGCAGTCAGCCGAATCCATATAGCATCTTATCAGGCTCAGGAGAATGGCTTTCTGGGGAAAGATATACTCGGTTCAGGTTTCAGTTTTATGGTTCACATTAAAGAGGGGGCTGGTGCCTTTGTCTGCGGTGAAGAGACTGCCTTGATTGCCTCCATAGAGAGTCGTCGAGGTATGCCACGTCCACGCCCACCATTTCCCGCCCAGTCAGGTCTGGATGGCAAACCAACTATCATCAACAATGTTAAGACACTGGCTTCAGTCCCTGTTATTATCGAACGAGGGTCAGATTGGTTTGCTGGTATTGGTACTGAGAAGAGTAAGGGTACCGCAGTGTTCGCTCTCACTGGTAAAATTGCTAACAGTGGTCTGGTAGAAGTGCCAATGGGTACTCCTTTATCATACATCATCAACGAGATTGGTGGTGGCATACCGAGAGGCAAACGTCTTAAAGCAGTCCAAACTGGAGGTCCCTCAGGAGGCTGCATACCAGCTCGCCTTGCTGACCTACCTGTCGATTATGAATCACTAGCCAGTGTAGGCTCAATAATGGGTTCCGGTGGTATGGTAGTGTTGGATGAGACTACCTGTATGGTTGAAATAGCCAGGTACTTCCTCAGCTTTACCCAGGACGAGTCCTGCGGTAAATGCACTCCCTGCCGTCTAGGCACCAGGCAGATGCTGGAAATCCTCACCCGAATCACCGAGGGCAAAGGACGTGACGAGGATATTGATGACTTACTGGCAATAGCCATGACTGTCAAAGAATGCTCATTGTGTGGTCTTGGTCAGACTTCTCCCAACCCGGTAATTTCCACTATCAAATATTTCCGCGATGAATATGATGCCCACATCAAGGAAAAGAAGTGCCCGGCAGCAGTCTGTAGCGCTTTAATGATATCCCCGTGCCAGCATACCTGTCCGGTAGGGATTAACATTCCTAAATATGTTGCCCACATTGCTGCTAGTGAATACAGAGCAGCCATCGATACCATCAGAGAGCGTAATCCCTTTCCGGCTATCTGTGGGCGTATCTGTCACCATCCCTGTGAGACCAGGTGTCGTCGCGGGGAACTGGATGACCCTGTCGCTATCAGGGAACTCAAGCGTTTCGCCGCCGATTGGTATTATAAGAACGTAACCGAAGACCCGGAACCATTTCCTCAAACTCACTCTCAGAGAATAG
>CAYOHA010000015.1:0-18773 GCA_964403625.1 uncultured Dehalococcoidales bacterium
GGGTATGCCGACCGGTAGGCTATGACAATGAGCATATCTACCTCAAATATATGGGATTTGGCCCTTCCAAGCTAAAGAGGTTGAAGATGGAAGGTGTAATTTAGAAGTTACCAAAACCACGCACATAGGGCTCTCAGTAGTTTTCATTATTTGTTCGATTGACTAAATACATTACCTGCCATCCTTGCTTGGGAATAGCCGGAGTTGCATCTGGGCTTATAGGTCCCACCTCATTTATTAACAGAGTACGATATGCCTCGTTTATTGACCTATAGAGTCTTCTCATTTGCTACATAAAGTGACGGAATGAGATACATCTAGAAATAGCTATATGATCAACCTTATCTAGGTTAGAGAGAGAAATAAAAAAGTTAACAAAGATATGCTCTTATTGAGTATCTATTTTACTATAAGATGTTATGTTTCAAACAAATTCAGGTTAGCCGATTATGCACCGAACCGGTTGTTTGACAACGGAGAAGTGGAATGTTAGACTCAGCCCACAATCATATTATATATATTCAATTGTCGCGAATTATCACTAATCAAGTAGTTAAGTAAATTCTATTTATTTTTTTAGTTTTTTCGCAGTTTGTTTTGAACAATTGTTCTAAGATTACCTAACTGCTTTAAAGTAAAAAGAAATGACACGTATGACCAAATTACTGGAAGGCAAATGTGCTGTAATAGCCGGCGGTGGACGCGGCATTGGCAAAGAAATAGCTCTGGCGATGGCTCGTTATGGAGCAAAAGTAGTCGTGAACGACTTTGGTACAGAACTCAATGGCTCAAATCCGAACCCGGCACCAGCTGTTGAAGTGGTAGCTGAGATTAGAAAAACCGGGGGTACCGCGGTCTCAAGCTTCGCTTCAGTGGCTGATTTCGAAGCCTCAAAGGGCATTATCAATACCTGTATTCAAAACTTTGGCAGAATAGATATGCTGGTAAATTGTGCTACTATTGCAAGGGGCGGGCAGTTATGGGAAACGAGTGAAGAGGACTCTGATGCGGTTTTGGCGGTTACCTTAAAGGGGACTCTTAATACCTGTATTCATGCCCTTGTAGCCATGATGAAACAAAGGACCGGCCGGATTATCAACTTCACGTCACCGTCCTGGCTGGGGGTAACCGGCGCTGACGCCTACACTGCAGCCAAAGGAGCGGTTGTCAGCCTGACAAGAGGAATCGCCAGCCGCATGAAACTGGAAGGTTACAAGATTACCTGTAATGCCATCGCGCCGATTGCACGCACCAGGCTGACCCGGGACGAAGCGACCGACATGTGGGACAGTCTGCACCAGAAGGGGCTTATCGACCAGCAGACATACGAAGATTCGGTTGACCCCACAAGTCCGGAGGAAATTCCTCCTATCGTGCTTTATCTGGCTACCGACCAAGCTGAAAATATCAGTGGAAAGGTATTCGGAGCCACCCGAGGGCGTATAGCCCTATACTCGGAACCGCAGGAGATAAGAGGCATATACAAGGACGGCGTCTGGACACTCGAGGAACTTATGAAACTCATCCCCAAGTCTTTAGGACGTGGATTATAGCAGACAGTAGTTTTACATTTATATCCGGCAACCAGATTTCGGAGGGAATATAAAATGATGCTTTCAGACAGGGTTGCAATAGTTACTGGAGGAGCCCGGGGAATCGGTCGGGCGATAGCACTCAAATTTGCCGAACAAGGCTGCACGACTGTTATTGTAGATATCCGTCCTGATGAAGCGGCAGAAACATTAAGGCAAATTTCCGGTCTAAAAAGCGAGGGGCTTTTTGTCCGTTGTGATGTCTCGATCAGCTCACAAGTGCAAAACATGGTTAACCAAGTAATCAATAAGTATCATAAAATCGATATCCTGGTCAATAACGCTGCCATATCCCCTCCCGAGAGGTCTTTCATTGATATTACCGAAGAAGAATGGGACAGAACAATATCCGTTAACCTGAAGAGCGTCTTCCTGTGCTGCAAGGCCGTGGTACCTTATATGAAGGAAAAGAAATACGGCAAAATTATTAATATAGCATCGGTAGGAGCTATCTCCCCATCCAGAGTCATAGCCGATTATTGTGTGGCGAAAAGCGGGGTCGTAATGCTGTCTCGGTGCCTGGCTTTAAACGTGGCAGAATATAACATCTGCGTTAATTCGGTCCTGCCCGGTATCACCCGCACCGACCTTCACGATGCAGTCAGACCCGAGGGCATGCCGAAGGACGAATATTTCGCCGGGTTGGGCGCGATGATTCCTATGGGGAGAGTAGCTGAACCCGGTGACATTGCGGATGTTGTATTATTCATGGCGTCGGACCTTTCGAGATATGTTACCGGTGACCGTATCATGGTCAGCGGTGGGTATGACGGATGATTTCTGTAAAAACAATGCTGGGTACGAGTGTGACCTGACAACAGGTGATACCCTACCCCGGAGGAGTTAACGTGAGTAATAAACAATCGAAACCAGAGAAAACCCGGAAAATCAAAGGTATTAACACGGACCAGTTGAACCGGCTTTCCGCCGCCATACACAGAGACGTTGAAGACAACCTGTATGATGGCGCTGCAATCATTGTAGCGCACCACGGAGAAATCGGTTTACATGAAGCGATAGGTTTTGCCGACCGCGCTGCCAACCGTCCCCTGCATACCGATAGTGTTTTTAATATCCTTTCCGTTACCAAGGCATTTACGGACGTGATTGTCCTGTCTTTTATCGAACGTGGCGAGCTTGCACTGACGACACGGGTTGCGGATATTATTCCGGAATTCAAAGGCAAAGCCAAACAAACAGTGACAGTATTTAACCTTATATCTCACACGGCCGGGTCTCCCCCGGTTCTCTTCCCGGTTGAAGCCAAGCTAATGGGAAACCTTGATGCTGTTATCAAAGAAATTTGTAAGCTTGACCTGGTCTCTGTACCGGGCAAATCTGTAAGTTACAGCCCGTTGTGGGGGCATGCATTGCTCGGAGAAATCATTCGTCGCCTCGATGGCCGTAATAGAGCCCTACGCGATATTTTCCAGGATGAGCTCTTTGGTCCCCTGGGAATGGTTGATACAGCATTAGGTCGGCGTCGGGATTTAAGTTCACGTATTGTCCCGATAATTGCACACGACCCATCGTTCGGAAATATGTCTGCCGCAGAAGTGGAGAACCACAACTTGTTTATTACCGAGGAAGCTGAAATACCCTGGATGGGCTGTGTTTCCACTGCCTATGACTTGTTCCGCTTTGCCGAGATGCTGCGTCGCGGTGGTGAACTTGATGGAGTACGTATTCTGTCACCTGCATCCATAAAACAGGCAACATCGATTCAAACCGGGACTTTGATTAACGAGTATTATACTGCTGTGATGGAAGAACATGAAGTGCAACCTACACAGGCAAATATCGGTTTAGATTTCCAAATTCGTGGCGAAGGAGTTGGTGTTAATAGCATGGGCAATCTTACGTCACCTCGCACCTTTGGCAAATTTGGACTGGGTGGTATGGCGTTTTGGGTGGATCCAGAGCGAGAAGTCACTTTCGTTTTTCTACGCTCAGGACTGCTGGAGCACTTTAATGATACTACAAACCTCCAGCGACTGTCTGACATGGCAATTGCAGCGGTGATTTAGAACATTCCTTCCTGAGAAAATAGTCCAATTTATCAGTTGACTTCGGGAATTGATCAACTGTCTGAAGCCACAAATAACAAATTGATTATTTCAAAGTATAAAATAGAATAGGATTTATCTTCGATGTTATAAAGAGTTTCATACTCCGTACTTGCGGTGGACATATTTTCAAGAAGATTATCAGACGATTATTATTGATATCGCCTCAAAACTCAAAGGAACCGGGAAAGCTATTGGCTTGGACTTATCTGAGAAGATGATTGAGCAAGTTAAAGAGAAATCGCCACCATAAGGCTGGAGCATTTTTTTGAGGCACGCAGGGAGGACTCTTACCAGCGGTTTTGACTTAACAAATGGTATTACTATTAGGGTCAGGACATTACTTTACCATCCAGGGACTATGAGTTGATGCAAGTCTAGGTGTATATGAGAAGAGGGCATGAGGATATATGTATTACATTCACAAATTAGAAAGGAGAGGGGAAAATGAGCACGAAAACTCTGACGATGTTAGCCGTGGGAGATATTTATTTGCATGGCACTCCGCCTGCTGAGCCATTGTTCGCCAAAGTAGCGTCTGTTCTAAAGTCAGCTGACGTGGCAGTCGGCCATGGAAAGTGCATGTTTACCTCAAGGGGTATTAATACGTTTGCAGACATGGGCCTAGCTAGAGTAGGCGAGAGGTTTGAAACCCCAGGTGCCGACCCACGTAATATGAGTGCTTTGCATGACGCCGGCTTTGATATGATTACCCTTGCCAATTGCCATACCTGGGATGCAGGCGATCCGGGGGTAGAAGATACCATTGCTGGCTTTCGAAAATATGGCATTGCTTATTGTGGGGCCGGAATGAACATTGATGAGGCTAGTCGTCCGGCAATAATTGAGCGTGATGGAACGCGTATCGGTTTTTTAGCTTATAATTGTACGGGCCCGAAGGGTTCATGGGCCCTCCCACACAAGGCGGGATGTGCCTATGTACATATTCTTGCGGCCTACGAATTAGATCTCCCTGTTATCGGAGGTTATCCAACTACTTACACCTTTGCTGAGCCGGGTAGGCTGCAAGCTATGGTTAACGATATTCATAAGCTGAGGCCACTTTGTGACGTTCTGGTGGTTTTTCTCAGTAAGGGACTCGGCTTTTTGCCAGTCAGGCTGGCAATGTATGAACAACAAGTATCATATGCCGCCATCGATGCTGGGGCTGACCTGATTCTAGCATCGCATGCTCATATACTCAAAGGCATCGAGCAGTACAACGGAAAGTGGATCTTTCATGGTTTAGGTAATTTCATAATCAGTATGGCCGGGACACCAGGACAGGGGGATTCACAGATGCGGAAATTCGTAAAGGCACATGGCGGTCCTTTCTTCTTCGAACGTGGTGGCAAAGAGACGCCGTTTCCATATGCTCCAGAGCAAGAACTGACTATTATCGCCAAATGCAACATACATGATGGGTGTATCACCCAGGTGAGTTATCTTCCATGTATTGCCGGACAAAATCAGCCAGTGGAGATACTCAAGAATGATGAAAGGGGTCAGCAGGTGTTTGAATATATGGTGAATATAACTAAAGGAGCCGAGCTAAATGCTCGGTATGAGTGGAAAGACGACGAGGTGGTGATATATACATAGTAAGTATAATCTAGATGTGGGTAGTATTTTCATAACCTTGAATAGACCACTTACTCAAGAGGCTTGACAAACAGGAATACGGTTCATAAAATATCCCCTGATAACACATAATATATATACATGTGATATCGTATTAGGATATCGTATACGTTATCAATTTGATATTATTGTATGGGTTAATTCATTTAAAGTACAGATCATCAATAAACCAAGCAAATATAACGAGTAATATGCATCTGAAAAGGAGATAGATAAATTATCGAATAAAGAAAGCTAGCTTTACTGGGGGAAACCAGAGCGATGGAGGTTCTTCTCTATTTCAGCCTGGTAGCTTAATTAACCTCTTCTGCCCCTCCTATTACCGGAACCCTAGGGTAATCAATCTGAATGGCAGAGCTAGCCAAATAGGAGGTGAAAATATTCATAGTAAAAAAAACAAATAATCGAAGGCTAAGTGTTATTGAATTTATCCGACATAAAAAGGAGGAGAAACGAGAATGATAAAGAAAGTCATTTGGATACTAATCAGTTGTTTGATGGTGTTGTCCTTAGTGCTGGCCTCCTGTGGCCCTAAAGAGGAGGAAGAAGAGGAGGTAACACCACCGACGGAGGAAGAAGAGGAGGTAACACCACCGACAGAGGAAGAAGAGGAGGTAACACCACCGACAACAGGGGGAAACTGGTGGGATAAGTTTGGAGAGCCCCAGTACGGTGGGACGATAACCATTGGCACTGGTTCGCTTCCCTCCACTTTTGATCCGGCTGCTAATTTCGCACCTGTGAGCACGACGGGATGTTTTGATATGCTGTTTATGTGGGACTGGACAGTAGACCGGGAGGTATATCCCTTCAAGACATTTGTCGTTCCTATAAAGTACATCAGGGGCTTATTGGTAGACACCTGGGAGTGGAAAGATGCACAAACTCTCATTCTGAATATACGTCAAGACGTTTACTACCAGAACAAGCCGCCGGCAAACGGGCGGAAGCTAACAGCTCAAGACATAGAGTATCACTATGACCGGCTGCTGGGCACGGGTAGTGGTTTTACCCAATCAATCCCAGCTGTAGCTAGCCTGCTTGCTGCCGTGGAAAAAGTGACAGCTCTGGATGACTATACGGTTCAAGTGAAGTTCAAAAATCCGAGTCTTGTAAATAACTGGAATTCTATCACGAACCCAGGTAACCAGAGCGAGATAGAGAACCCCGAGACGGTAAAACAATACGGACCATTTATCAATGACTGGCATTATGCCGTCGGTACCGGCCCGTTCATAGTGACGGACTATGTTCCCGGGAGCGCGATCACGTACAGTAGGAACCCCAACTACTGGCACTATGATGAACGCTACCCGCAGAACAAGCTTCCCTACGTAGATACGTTCAGAATGCTAGCTATATCGGATGCCTCTACAATAAGGTCGGCAATGCGAACCGGCAAGATTGAGATAATTACAGGTATTAATCGGGACGGGCTGCAAGAGCTTACGAAGACCAACCCTGACCTGAATAAGGAAGAGATGCCAGTGAACGCCTGGGCTCTGGAGCCGAGAACCGATAATACCCCCTTCACCGACATCAGAGTGAGAAAGGCATTGAACCTGGCCATAGACCGGGAGCTGATCGCCAAGACTTATTACGTTGGCGTGGTAGATGGGAAGCCGTGCGGGTTTCTTTCACCATACTCCAAGGGGTACTGCTATGACTACAGTGAGTGGCCTCAAGAGCTCAAGGACGAGTATAGCTATAATCCGGAGCTGGCAAAAAAACTTCTGGCTGAAGCCGGTTATCCCAATGGTTTCAAGACTAATGTCGTTTCAACCAGTGGAGGGGAAGGCCAGGATATCCTCGAAATAATTCAATCCTACTTCCAAGCCATCAATGTTGATATGGAGCTGCGGTTGATGGATTCGGTTGGCTTTCAGAATTTTGTATTTTCTGGAAAGCAAGACCAGATGATCTTTCGGAACTGGTGGGGTATGTACGCACCCGTGGACGTACCTATAGGGATTTTTTATAGTAAGAACGTGACACCCACCACTACTAGAGCCAGCAATGCCGACTATGATGCCTTGTATGAACAGTTTAAGGGAGTCCAGGATGAGGATGAGGCTCAGCGATTATTGAGAGAAGCACAGAAGCTCTCTCTGGAAAATCACTGGATAGTAGGCCTGTTTCCTCTTGTTAATTTCAATATCTGGGAGCCATACCTCAAAGGATACAGCGGAGAGCTTCTTTTTGCGATGCAGCAGTATTGGTACTGGGCACGGCTCTGGATAGACCAGGACTTAAAGAAATCCATGGGATACTAGGCAGGTCGTTTTTGTCAAATTATTTTAATACGTAATCTCTGAGACAAGGGAGAGTGTTAGATACTGGTTGGCAGGTGGCAACGGTGGTATGCTGAGGCAGCCGGGTAGTAGACTGCCTCAGCATGCCAAGGATGCAATGAGGGCTGACCTTTGAAGGTTATTGGAGTAACTTTGCGGGAGCCTGCACGGGGCTTCTATGTCGGCCAGTGATGATACAATAATTCAAACTTAAGTACTATAAGGTCAGGTTTAGCTACGAACCGGGATTAAGGACACACCCGACAAAGAGAATAGTACCCGTATAAATATCATGAATAAGGAAGATAAATGGACGGTCTATGGTAATTTCTACTGAAAGCTCTGGTGGAGCACTCTCTGCCATAATCACCGCTGTGGCTGCTGCCGGTTTTCCTGGAAGTACCGAATAGGGTCCATTTAATTTAAAAATAAGAAGGAGGTTTAATATTTATATGACAAGTAATAAAATATCGGTTTTAAGCCCGAGAGGCATAGCTCCCCCGATACAACTGATCCCTTTGGCACCCAGGCTTGACACCCTAGAAGGCAAAACAATATACATCGCGGGCATAAATTTCCAACCGTTACATCAAGGCCTCGTAGAAATCCAGAGAATACTCACCGAAAGATATCCCAAAACCACCTTTATACTCAAGGTCAAAGAGGGCTCCTACTTCGTCAATGACCAAAAGCTATGGAATGAAATCAAAGAGAAAGGTAATGGAGCGATAGTCGGTATCGGGCAGCTTGACACCAATGCGCCAGCGACCATCATCTTCTCCTCAATACTGGAAAAAATGGGGATACCTACGGCACCTGTTGTCACTGCAGGGTTTCCGAATCTTACAAGAAGCTATGCGTACAAGAAGGGAATGCCTAAACTACGATTGACTTTTGTTCCCCATCCTTTCTCAGCTAGACCAGTCGAGGTACAACGGCGATATATAGAGGGCAAAGATCCAATAAATGGCAGGCCAATCATACAGGAAATAGTTGACGCATTGACGAAACCGGCAACCAACGAGGAAAAGAAAACAGGCGTAATAGAAAGGCCGAGACCAAGACTGCTTGGACCCGATACTCCCGAGAACCTGGAACGGCTCTTTCTTGAAGAAGGATGGACCGATGGTCTTCCGATAATTCTTCCTACGGAAGAAAGAGTAGCCGAGATGCTCAAAGGAACCAGTCATAAACCTGATGAAGTAATTGGCATGATGCAGCCTACTCCTCCTAACGAGGCCTGGGATACCACGTCAAGGCAACTCGGTGGCGGTCCAGCGATAAGAGGAGACAAAAAACAGCACTCCCCGGTAACCATGCAGCCCTCCCCTCCCTACGAGTCCTGGGAATATACTGTAGAGCACGTCGCTATAAATGCCGTGATGGCAGGAGCCAGTAAAGAGCATTTACCTATAATACTGGCTATAGCTTCTACCGGTGTAACCTCGTTATTCAGTTCCTGTTCCTCTTTCGCCAGGATGGTTGTCGCCAACGGGCCAATTCGTAAAGAGATAAACATGAATTCCGGACTGGCCGCATTGGGACCTTTCAATCATGCCAATTCTGTCATCGGAAGGGCGTGGACGTTCATATCCAAGAATCTGGGAGGCTCGATACTTGGTGAAACATATCTGGGTGATCTGGGTAATGCCCTCAACTACAACAATTTATGTTTTGCGGAGAATGAAGAGTCACTGCCCGAAGGATGGAGTCCCCTGCATGTGCAAAAGGGATTCAAACCTGAAGAAAGCGTTGTCAGTATCTTGAGCGGGTGGAGTTTGATTAATTATGGTGCTTTTAAGCCGTACCCGATTCACGAGGTCGCCAGGAAATTGTTTATAAGCTTTGAAACCAGCGGAGCCAGTATGGGCCGACCTACTCTGTTATTAAGCCCCATAACGGCAACAGATTTAAAGAATGAAGGATTTGAAAGTAAGGAGAAGTTAAGCCAGTGGCTCAAGGACAATACCTACATGACTCTCTGGAATTACTGGGCGATGAGGCCTAATGACTTAGCATCCGCTAAAGCAGGAGTCGAGCCATTCGCCTCAATGCTAAAACAGTCCCCGGGGGCGTACTCATCGCAAAAATCTATCCCACCCAACTCACAGATTGAGATATTGGTAGTTGGTGGGGGGACCGAGGTATCCTGGCAGGCCGGAGACTTCGGGTACATGGCGTCAGCATCAGTGGATGCATGGAGATAGAACGACCAGGATGTCAACATATAATCAAAACTATCCGGTCACATCAGTCATCGTGATCCCTGATCCCGGTAATTTTCCCGAGATAATGTAAAAGAAAGGAGGTCTGGTGTTACTAATTATATGAATGAATACATCCGGTTGAGGTGTATGCCAGCTTCCGAACCGAAAAAAGGAACGACGCAAATACTAAAGATAGAAGCCAGATATCAAATGGCAGACAGGGTAATTAATGTACTAATTGAAGGAGGGAAAAACCATGAATGAAACAGTATCGCTAAAGTGCCTGAATCCTCAAGGAGTCTTCGAGGTTGAGGAACCCGCTGGACTCACTCCTCGAGTCGATAGCCTTGAGGGAAAGAAGATCGGAGTCTTCTGGGACGGCAAAACAGGTGGAGACAACTTCTGTATTGCCGTTGAAGAGCTTCTGAATAAGAAATTTCCTACTGCAAAGACGATACGACTTGGCTTAAGTGATGTGGAATCAGCAGAAAAAGCGAAGAAAGAAGTGGACACGTTTATCTGTGCCATCGCGGATTCAGGAGCTGCGGGATGGATATGGGCTCAAGAAGTGATGGCACTGGAAAAACGTGGCAAGCCCGGCGTTTTTGTGATAACAGGTGTCGCAGATTGGAATGCCAGAATCTCAGCGAAAGACAATGGGATGCCCTCGCTGCGTATCGTGAAAATACCTTCCATAGACTATTTCCCGAACCGGAGGAATGTGGAAGAGGTGAGACCTGCTGCAGAATCAGCTATCGATCGTATCATCGATGCGCTGACGAAGCCTCTGACAAAAGAGGAGAAAAACCCGAAACGAGAATCGGAACAAAAGATGCCCGCGTCGGTTGAGATTACAGCGGAGAGTTATAATTCCGCCCTTAAAAAGTTCAACCAGCTTTATCTTGAGAATCATTGGGGTGACGGTCTACCCTTGATTCCTCCTACCGAAGAGGCCGTTAAACAGATATTAGCAGGGACTAATCGTTCTCCCGACGAAGTAATAGGCCCGGTTCCCTTCCGAAGAGGTATTGCCACCGTAAAAAATATTGCTATCAACGCAGTAATGGCAGGTGCCAAACCTGAGTACCTGCCGGTGATAATTGCTGCAATAGAAGGTCTTGCTGACCAGACGTACTCAATACTCCATTACAAAATAGATCCTTTCTCTCACATGGTGAGTTCGGAAGGTGGTTTTAATCTGATGATAATGGTAAGCGGACCCATCGGTAAAGAGATAGATATGAACCACGGTGTGGGTCTGTTAGCCCATGGCTGGCGAGCCAATAATACCATTGGACGTGCCGTACAATTATGTGTCATCAATATAGGTCATACGTGGCCGGGTGAGGTTGATATGGCACTGATAGGCCGGAATTCTTCTCATATTTACTATACATTTGCCGAAAACCTGGAAGAGAGCCCCTGGGAATCGTTTAATGAAGGCCTGGGTTATAAACCGGAAGATAGTTACATGACGGTTGCCACAGTTGGTGGTATGATGGCACTCTATGGTGGAGGAGTGGTTGCTCCCTGGAATGTAGAGCCGGTTTTGGAGACTATGGTTAAAAGTGTGGCCAGAAACCGCCATATTTTTGCCGGGTATAGAATTGGCCAGATCTCAGCTCATCTTCCGCAACAAATAATGGTGATTCATCCGGAGCTGGCTATTTTTCTGAAACGTCACGGATTTAAAACGAAACAGAGTCTGCGAGACTATATCTACGAGAAAACGAAAGTTCCCTATGAAGACCTTACGAATGATGAAATGCGGGGTATTCAGGAAAGGATCGATAGTAAGCCGGGCGGTCTATATTATTTCAAAAATGCCTTCCCTAAAAGTTTTTTGCCCAAGATTAAGGAATCCTTGAAACCAGGCGGAAAGGTTCCTGTAATAAATCCCGATGATATTCATATCGTCGTATCGGGTACCGTACCGGGCTACTCATTCGGATTGACATATTCCCGGGAAGCGCATCATACGAAGCTGATAAGAGGAGCAACGTTAACTAAATCGGGTCGCTAATAATAAGAGCTCTCGTAGCTCATTATGGAGGAAATAACGATGAAAGAGACAGTATCACTAAAGTGTTTTAATCCTCAGGGAGTATTTAAGATTCAGGAACCTGCTGGACTAGCCCCTCGAGTCAACAGCCTCAAGGGGAAAAAGATCGGGATCTTCTGGGATGGCAAGGCAGGTGGAGACAATTTCTGTATTGCCGTTGAAGAGCTTCTAAATAAGAAGTTTCCAACTGCAAAGACAATACGACTTGGCTGGAGTGAGATAGAACCAATGGAGAAAGCGAAGGAAGAGGTGGACACATTCATCAGTGCTGTCGGGGATTCAGGGGCAGCGGGATGGATCTGGGCTACGCAGGTAATAGCGATGGAAAGACGTGGCAAGCCTGGCGCTTTTGTTATGGCAGATGTCGCTCTCTGGAATGCCAAGATCTCGGCGAAAGAACATGGAATGCCCACAATGCGTATTGTATGCATACCTTCTATTGACTATTTCCCGAACCGGGCAACAGTGGAAGAGGTGAGACCTATTGCAGAATCATTTATCGATCAGATTATCGAAGCACTGACGAAGCCTCTGACAGAGGAGGAGATAAACCCGAAACGAGAATCGGAACCAAAGGCACGTTCGTTTGTTGAGATTAAAGGGGATAGTTATGAGTCTGCTGTTGAAAAGTTCAACCAGCTTTATCTTGAGAATCACTGGGGTGACGGTCTGCCCCTGATTCCTCCCACCGAAGAAGCCGTTAAGGAGATGCTAACGGGGACCAAACGTTCTCCCGACGAAGTAATAGGGCTGGTCCCCTTCCGAAAAGGCGCTGCTACCATAGAGAAGATCGCTATTAATGCAGTAATGGCAGGCGCCAAACCCGAGTACCTTCCGGTGATAATTGCCGCCATAGAAGGTCTTACTGACGAGAAGTACGCATTACCTGATTATTCAATAACTCCTTTCTCGCACATGCTGAGTTCGGAAGGTTCCTTTAATCTGATGATAATGGTAAGCGGGCCTATTGGTAAGGAGATAAATATGAATTGCGGTGTAGGCCTGTTAGCTCATTGCCAGCAAGCCAATAATACCATTGGACGTGCCATAGAACTATGTGTCATCAATTTAGGTTATACGTGGCCGGGTGAGATCGATATGGCACTGGTAGGCCGGTCCTCTTCCCATACTTTCTATACGTTTGCCGAAAACATAGAAGATAGTCCCTGGGAATCGTTCAATGAAGGTCTGGGTTATAAACCGGAAGATAGTTATGTGACGGTTTCCACAGTCGCAGGTATGACACTCTATGGTGGAGGAACGGTTGGTCCCTGGAGTGTACAGTCGGCGCTGGACAACTTAGTTAAAGACATAGCCAGTAGCCGTATGGGAATGTCGAAACATGTAATAGTGATTTGCCCAGAGCTAGCTATCGTGCTAAAACGTCACGGAATTAAGACGAAGCAGAGTCTGCGAGACTATATCTACGAGAACACGAAAGTACGTTATGAAGACCTTACTAACCGAGAAATGCAGCGTATTCAAGAAAGCATCAACATGAAACCAGGCGGTCTGTACTATTATGAGCGTTCTGTTGCCAAAAGCTTTATACCCAAGATTCAGGAAGCCTTGAAACCAGGCAGAAAGGTTCCTATGGTAAATCCTGATGATATTCATATTGTCGTGTCCGGCAGTGTACCAGGCTATTCATTCGGAATGCGATATTTCCACACGGCGCATCAGACTAAACAGATAAGAGGAGCTACATTAACCAAATCAGGCCGCTAAAATACTTCAAGACTTCGTTTTAGCGGTATGCGGATGTCGAAAACGAAGAAAGGAGAAAGTAATGTCTGAAGAAAAGAAAATAACGGCAATAACCAGTGGCAGATTGATCGATGGGACTGGCGCCGACCCCGTTGAGAACGCGACAGTCATTATCGAGGGATCGAAGATCAAGGAAGTGGGAAAGCGTCTAGCGATACCCAAAGGTGCAAAAGTCCTGGATGTTTCCGGGAAAACGGTGATGCCGGGGCTGATAAACGCACATTTGCACCTGGCGGGAGGTAGATCTGGGACTGGACCGTCTCCGTACCGCCCCAGAGAAGTCGCGATGTTCAAAGCGGCAGATGATGCCAAGCAATGCCTGGCATCAGGAATCACGACCGTGAAGGACTTAGCCGGGAGAAATGCCCCGTTCCTGAAGCAGGCGGTTAGAGAGGGCGTCCTGACTGGGCTTCCTCGCATCGTAGCTGCCTGTTGTGCAATGACCCGGACAAATGGTCCACTTGACAATCCACCCGGTACCTGGAAATCTCGCGATGCGCGGGAGAATAATGAGGCAGAGGCTCTAGTTTGTGATGGTGTGGATGAGTGTATCAGAGGAGTTCGCTACTCTCTACGTTTAGGTGCGGACTTTATTAAGGTCTTTGCCAGTTTTAACTTTTTCCACCCTGGCGCTGATTCTCTAAGCGGTGTCGTATTCAGCATAGAGGAGATGGAGGCTATTGTCAAGGCTGCCGCTCAGGTTGGCAAGTTTGTCTCCGTACATTCTCAGAATCGTTATAGTTCGAAGATTGCTGTACTTGCCGGGGTAAAGACCATAGACCATGGCAGCAGATCGGACGAGGAGGTCGTGGCGTTGGGAAAGGAGCGCGGTTCTATTTTCGTTTCGACCCTCGCTTATCTCAGGGTGATGCTCGATGAAAGGCCACCCGGAGCTGCCACAATGATACAGGAAGAGTGGGACCATTCCGTCGAGGCGTACAGTATGATGCACGACGCAGGAGCCATTATGGCGGCTGGCACGGACAGCTTCGGAGACGCAAGAGAAGGTGCGATGGAAATCGAATTGTTGAATAAATACTGTGGTTTCACTCCGATGGAAGCAATAGTTGCCGCAACCAAACACGGAGCCGAAGCCTGTTTCATTGGTGATATGACGGGGACGATAGAGATAGGTAAAGCCGCCGATATTATCGTTGTAGATGGCAACCCACTGGCGGACATCAAGATACTTCAGAACGTCGATAAGATTAAAATAGTGATGTTAGAAGGCAAAACCTGCATCGATCGAGGGCTGTAGCCCCGTAAGGCAGCGAAATTTCCTCTCTTGGGAGGGTGGGGACGTGCCAATTCAGGTGGGAAGTTCGGTCCCCACCCCAATTCTGCTGGTAAAAGTAAAAAGGAACGAGGAGTGATGTAGCTAGCCTGCTGAATATTCACACGTTGAGCCAGGTCTCGAGGAAGATAATGACGGCTTGAGGTAGAAAGCTAGTAATATTCTTTTATTCTGCCTCAAGCCATCATTCATGTGAAGCAAATGTTGTCTGTGCATACCGCAGAACAATAACATTACTTTTTCACCTATGACGGAACTGCTACTCCATATTTACTCTCCAAGTCGTCCGCGATTCTCTTCAAGCCCTGTTTCTCCAGTGTCGACCTCCTCGGTATTCCGGTCTCCGTATCCCAGCCTCTTAATCTGTAATACTCTTCCATGGCTTCGATGAACACTTCCTTACTGGTATGAGCCCACGCCGGTGATTCGAACGTGGCATCGTTATATAAGTCGTCCTCCTTCCTGCGCCCTTCTCTTATATGGATGCATCGCTCGATATTGTATATCGGTTTCATCGCCGCCATCATCTCATCATGGCTCATGTTTATCCCGGTAATGGCTGAAAATACCTTTGCTCCAACAGCCTGATCACCTATCCCGTCAGGAGTATACCTGGAGAAGGATGGAGGCATGCCTGCCCAGGAGCAGTAGGTTATACAATCCGAATTTATATCAAGGTTGTGGCGGAGGACAGTGGTGGGCATATTGTCTTTCAATGAAGGGGGTACTCTCGGTATATTCATCCTCTCAGCACCCTTTTTAGGTGGAGCCCCGATACCCATAGCCAGATGACTCGGACGAAATGGCCATGTTCTTGACTCCGTTGCATGAACTATCGAACCAGGCGACGGCATATTGAATCCTCCCCCGAGTATCTCCCAGTGCACGTGGTATCCCGGGTGGTTTACGACTCTATCATAGATTGGTTTGACGGCAGGATATTCCTCGCTTAAGCTCTTTAAAAACCTTTCATGGCCCTCGGCAGCTTTATCGAAAATGCCCTCCCTGTAGGCGAACTTTTCCAAAATCCCCTTGATGAACTCAGTTGTCCAGGGTTTATCAAGGGGTACGCCCGTGTTCTCCTCGGTAAAGATTCCAAGTTTGACGAGTTCGAAGAACCAGAAGAAATGATATCCTAGTGTATTGGTTATACTGAGGCCAAGGTCATCCACATACGAGCTGAATTGAAGGGCGGGGATTCCGCACACTTTACCATATTCAGCCCACTCATAGGTGGCCCAGCTCATCCATTCGTTGCATTGTCCGGAGCCGCTGGGTATGTCAATGTCACTGGACTGCCAGGTTAGAGCACAGTTGACAGGACAGCTATAGCATCCACCCCACTTCAACTTTATAATGCCCTTATTTATAGCATCGGTCATCAGGCAGATAGGGTCATCCAGACCCATGTTTTTAAAATATGTTTCATCATCCTGAGGTCGTGCCGGGTGTCCGGGGCAATAACGTATATGTGCACCATGGTATAAGCCGTCACATAACGATCTATGCATGCTCGGATACTCTTTTTCCCCCGGTTTACGAGTCACCAGCCGGGAAAAGTGCCACCATAGATCCATAAGTTCCTCGGGTTTGGCAACATTTACTGCCCCTGTTCCTCTAACCGCTATGGCTTTCAAGTTTTTGGATCCCATGACAGCACCGGCTCCACCTAGTCCTGTGGCGTGCTCATGATCATTTATAATCACAGCTTCTCTGCAGAGGTTCTCTCCTGCCGGGCCGATTCCCAGGATCCTGGTCTTCGGGCCATGCTGTTTATAAAGTTGCAACATTAGATTGGTCAATGTCATTCCCCAGAGGTATCTTGCACTACGAATTTCAACCTCTCCATCATGAATCCATATGTAGACAGGTTCGGATGCCTTCCCTTTTATGACAATGCCGTCGTATCCAGCGAATTTTAACTCTGGACCCCAATGCCCACCCGGGACGCTCATAGTATAAAACTCCTTCACCGGCACTGGTGTTTTAAAGCTTACGCAGAACCTGCCGGCTGATGGGGCTAGCGTTCCCGTGGCTGGTCCGGTCATGAAAATGAGAGCGTTTTCCGGGTCGAGGGCTTTACACTCCGGCGGAACTTCTTCCCAGTAGAGCATGGCTCCTATACCCCTGCCACCGATTAACTCAGGAGCATAGTCAGATGTTGGTATAGTAGTGACCGTCCCTTTGGTAAGGTCAACCTTAAGGATTTTTCCAACCCAACCGTATTTTAACTCAGCCATTTCTTACACCTTCCTCTTTACAAAGCTTAGAGCAGCTTGAGGGCAGAACCTCACGCAGAGTGGGTCTCCGCCGCAGAGGTCGCACTTTACACAGATGTTCCTCTCAGGGTCGTACATTATAGGTGTATTAGGGTACTGTGGACAAGCCTGTATGCATAGCCTGCAACCTATGCACTTCTCTGAATCTATACACCGGGCACCTGTTTTTTCGTCTATGTATAGGGCTTCTGTCGTGCACGCATACAAACACTCTGGTCCCCGGCACTGCATACAGGTATAACCCTCAATCCGACGGCCTTCTAGGATATAATCTGTTATTCCCGTACGAGCTAGCCGCGGACTAACCACTCCATCGTGACTCAGCGAGCATACAGCCTCACAAGTACGGCAGCCAGAGCAGGTTTCTAGATTACGCTCAATATACCCCACCGCTTGCTGCAGCTCTTTAGACACCGCTATCTTTCCGTCTATTATTACCCTCTTCTCAACATTTTCTTTAAGAGTGACTTCTTTCTCCAATGTCTTACCTCCTTTCCTTGTGTTGTTTGGATCCTAAAGACCTCAGAAAGGATAATAAATCTATATTCATCCTAAACATTAAGATACGATTTTATGGCTTCTACTCCCCATATTTACAGGGAAAGAGGCTACATGGCATCATAATACTATGAGTATATGTCTTGCGGTTTGTTACCTGGGTGCTTCTGCTATTGGGATGGTAATGAGTTTCTCCAGGCCAATCGGAAATACTACGCTAAACTCCCCTCTTAGAGAATATGTCAGAACATAACCGACATTACTTCAGTCCACGGGATCACTGATGAGTATGACTACTTTTCCACTCGGGTCTAGAGTATTAACTCCTTTCTTGTCAGTTATTATGATTGTCTCTAGACTAAAAGCTCTAATAGCCCATTTCCTTCTTCAGTGTCTCGTCAATCAAAATGTATTTAACATACGCGCGCTAGTTAGTATGAGCCAGATTTAGTTCACCGTGGTAATTCTTCATCCGCGGCTACCTAAAGGTGTATGCGTACCTTACTGGAATATAATCATTAACCTTGTCTATCTCCCAAGGCAATTAAAGTAATCATAGGAGTCGAGCCAATTATACACCCGACGTGGAGAGAGAGCAATAAATCGCATTGACTCATAATCGACCATGTATATTTGGCATATACGCCACGATGTATGAAAATACCTACAATCGATTGGCGAAAGAGTTCATCACTTATTGGTGTCGCAAGTCTGTCTCATAATCTGATACCGGCGACCTTCAGGCACCGCGAATTGTCGTCCCGCCCATAAGGGAGCATGGGTACTAATTTCTTAGATTACGGGTCGCCTGCCAATCGACAACTCTAGCAGAAGGTGAAAGCTTGGAAATCTTATGTCCCAGATGTTATGGTCTCTACGTGCACAAGAAGTCAGTGGTAGCTTGTGTGATAATTCCTTAAGGAAAGGAGGTCCGCACTTTCGGCTCGATGACTAAGGAGCTGCTGGAACTGGCCAACTGGCTGGCTCAATGCAAGGTGAGTCACGTGGCCATGGAGAGAGCACTGGTGTCTACTGGAATTACTGATGATATTTCTTAGGCTTGTTGACGACCTTTT
>CAYOHA010000016.1:0-18331 GCA_964403625.1 uncultured Dehalococcoidales bacterium
TAACGAATTGATATTTGGATCATCAGAAGAAGAAATAATACCTCAAAATTTATCTCGTGAAGAAATTCATATAAGTAAAAAGCCCATTCTAGAACACTATGAATTTGAAAAAGATGATAACTATTTCAGCTTTGAGATTCATTTCTCAAAAATTGCACAAGAATGGGGGAAATTAAAGAATGAAGCCGTGATACTTAAGAGCTATTTTAACATTGTAATAACAGGACCAAGTATTAATAATAAAGATAAATACGAATACGCTAGAAAAAAGATAAATGATGGTTTCTTTCCACTCCAAAAAAAGTTTAGGGATTTCGCCCAAAAACTGAATTCCGATGTTGAAACAATCCGCAAATATCAAATTGGAACTGTTTTTAAATATAATAAAAAATGTCCAATTTGTAAGAAATTTTAAGGAGTTAAACCTTAACTACCAGAACCCTCTAAGCTCTTACTTATAAGGAACTACTTTGAACCAAACTATAGCTAGCATTATTGAAAACAATGAAGTTATGACGGGTGCATATTTTATCTGGCTGGAGGCTCCGCAGATAGCGTCTGAAGCCAGACCCGGGCAGTTTATAATGGTGAACTGTGGAGAAGAGACAGTGTTGCCCCGCCCGCTGAGTATCCATCAGATAGATGGCAACAAACTTGCCCTGTTGTTTAACGTGGTTGGCAAAGGCACTCACTGGCTTTCTCAGCGTCAGGCTAGCGACAGGGTAGGACTATTCGGTCCGCTGGGTAACGGATTTACTATTTATCCAACTTCACATAATGTATTACTAGTTGCGGGTGGTATGGGTATCGCTCCGTTATATTTCCTGGCTAAAGAAGCTTCAAGCAAAGGATATGGTATAGCTCTACTTTATGGCACGGCTAATAACCAGCGCTATCCTGTATCTCACGATATCAGGCTGGTCTCGGCTACTGAAGACGGAAGTGTGGGGTATCATGGTTTGGTAACAGAACTTTTACCCGAGTATATTGATTGGGCTGACCAGGTATTTGCCTGCGGGCCAATGTCAATGTATCATTATATGAATCGGCAGAGAAATAAATTACTCAAGGATAAGCCTGTCCAGGTATCTCTGGAGGTGAGGATGGGTTGCGGTAGGGGAGTCTGCTACGGCTGCACGATAAAGACAAAAAACGGACTGAAGCGTGTATGTGAACACGGTCCGGTATTTGAGCTGGAAGATATTATCTGGGATGAACTGGACTTCTAAAAGTGAAAAAAAGCGATGGCAATAGTTGAAGCCTACGGGCTGACAAGAAAATTCGGTGGACTGGTAGCAGTAGATAACATCAGTCTGGAAATGTCCGAGGGTGAAGTACTGGCTTTTCTCGGTCCCAATGGCGCCGGGAAAACAACGACTATCCGTATGCTTTCGGGTATTATATCGCCAACTTCAGGTTATACTGTGCTGGCTGGTCAGCGTATTGATGAGGAGGTCGAGAAACTTCATGAGATTATCGGACTGCTTACCGAGACTCCTGGATTCTACGACTCTCTCAGTGCCCGCCGTAATCTTGAGTATTATGCCGGGTTTTATACCGGTATTAACGTTCAATTACAGGTTGAGAAGTATCTTAAAATGATAGGGCTCTGGGAACGGAGAGAAGATAAGGTAGGTACCTTCTCGAAAGGAATGAAGCAGCGGCTGGCGTTAGCCAGGGCTTTACTTCACGAGCCTAAGATAATCTTTCTTGATGAACCTACCGCCGGACTGGACCCTGAGGCTGCGAGTGAAGTCCGTATTTTGATAAAACAGTTAAGCAAAGAAGGTCGCACTATTTTCCTCTCTACCCATAACCTTACCGAAGCGGAGCTTCTATGTAATCGCATTGCTGTCGTACAGACCAGGCTTCTGGCTCTGGATACTGCGGAAAAACTCCGCCAAAGGCTTTTCCGACGGCAAATAGTGGTACAACTAGAATCAATACCGGAAGATATTGTAAAAGAGTTAGGACGGTTACCTTTCGTCCAGCAAGTTGGGGTAGAAGGGAAGCAAATTATCATAGAGCTTGATGACCCGGAGAAAAACCGACCTGACCTGGTACAGCGTATTGTTCAACTGGGTGGTCGGATAATGTCCGTATCTGAAGAAAAGCACTCACTTGAAGAAGTTTATCTGAACCTGATACGTGAGGATAAAAATAATGACGACTAAACGCCTGACGAATATCATGAGAAAAGAGTGGCGGGTAATGGCTGGCGACCTGAATACTCTGATGCTGGTTGTTTTATTACCTTTTCTTATTGTAGGGCAGGCTATCCTGTATATCTGGCTAGCACAGAACTTTGCTGGAGAAATTATTATCGACAGCCCGGTATTTCAGATGGCGTTGGAGAAACTGAGACTGGCTTTGCCTGAGGCAAACGGTCTTTCTCTTATGTATCAGGTCCGGGTTCTTTTACTCAGCCAGTTCAATTTCTTTCTGCTACTTATTCCGACGATGATTGCTATGAACTCGGCTGCTTTTACTATCGTGGAAGAAAAGCTATCTCGCAGCCTGGAACCGCTTCTGGCAACACCGGTAAGGACCTGGGAGCTTCTTCTGGGGAAAGCCTTATCCGGAGCAATCCCAGCATTGATAATGAGCTGGATATGTGGCGGAGTATTTATCCTGGCAGTAGTGGGAATGGGGTGGGGGACCCTTGTCAGTTATGTGGTTAATCCTTCCTTTTTCCTTTTTCTTTTTCTTCTCACACCGGCTATAGCGGCACTCAGCTTCTTGCTGGGCGTTATCGGTTCTTCTCGTGCTAAAGACTCCAGAAGTGCTCAGAACGTAGCTTTACTGATTATTTTTCCTGTCTTCGGTCTGATTGCCATTCAGGTCACGGGGTTGATTTGGTTTACCCCATTCTTGACCCTGATTCTGGGGCTGGCTCTATGCCTGGTAGACGTGTTGGTCTTACGTGTAGCGGTTAAACTCTTCCAGCGGGAATCTATCGTAGTTAGATGGCGCTGATCGAGTAATTGACTAACATCTCAAGGCATAGATACTCTCTCAATAATGCATGAAATGTCATCCTGAGTGTAACGAAGGATCTGGGGGATGGGTGACAACGTCTTCAATTATTGCCCCTCCCCCAGATTCTTCAGTCGCTTTGCTCCTTCAGAATGACATTTATAGACAGGCTACAATTGGGTATAGTTACTTGATATTATCCTAGTATCTGACGTATGTGGGGACTACATTCCTGTATTTTGCCACCAGCTTATCCCAGTTAGCCGGTAGTTCTACTTTTACTGTGGTCATACCCTGTCCGCCTGAGATTAAGCCTGTCCAGGAACCCCACCCGCCGGCAACAAAGATTTGAATCGGGTTCGGCTGGCCCGGTCGTACCATAAACAAAGGGACGAGTTCGTTTGGGTCTCCTTTATTTTCACTACCGCCAGGGTAACCGGCAAAATGGTCACGAGGAGCACGTGCATTCTCAATAATGAAGTCTTTGATGGCTTTCTTTGTCCAGCCCCTGCTACCTAAAGCCTTGGCATTTACCGGCGTCATCATAAGAGCGAGCATCCCCATCCGTCCTGCGGAAACATTGTAAATTACTGTATTCAGCAAGCCCTTATCATCGGTGCCATAGGAATGCTGCTGTTGATAGCTATTTGGAAAACAAACGCTAATTGCGCTATCTTCTTTCTTAAGACCGTTTTCAACATGCAGTGGTTCCCAGAGACTGTCTTCCTCATTTTCAGCAATAACCATACTGTATTTCCCCGGATTGCCGAGGACTCCCATATCTTCTATCTCTTTCCGTACGCCACGTATGTTCTTGGTTATCAGTCCCATAGCACGCCCGATGGTGGCGTTGGCTATTTCTCCAGGGCTTAAGACTCCGAAGCCACTATTTATATGAAGGTCCTTTCTTATCGGACCATTCACTATCCACACTGGCATCCATGCGCCGGTGCTGACAGCCCATACATCAGCCATGGGACTCGTGCTTAGCGCTTTTACTCCGGCTATTAAAAGCGGCATGTAGGTCGGAAGTGCTCCAGCCATAACTGCATTGATGGCAATCCTCTCCACCGTAGCCCTACCTAAGCGAGGTTCCAGCTTGGCGACTAAATAGTCTGGAGGTAGGTCTGTCCCTGTTAGCATTTTAGCTACCGCTTCCTCGGTTGGTGGTATTATTGGTAAACCATCTGTCCAACCTCTTTGATAGAAAAAGCGGTTGACTTCTTCCAGGTCACCCTTGAAGATAATCCTCGAAGGTTTCTCTACCTCCATCTTTGGAGATTTTTCTTCGGTAGTCAGCGGTTTAGTCAATCCAACAATAATATTTTCCATTACCGCACTGACCCCGGCTTCAATTTCTTCCGGAACACTGCATTCGGAAACGATAGACTCCGGTATGATTCTTATTCCGGGCAATCCCCTGCTTGACGCTGCTGATTTTGCGTCATTAGTGAAATACTGGTAAGCGAGTGTTACTGTTGGCCGGTTGTTTTCCTCTGCGAAGATTGTATCGTACACAAGGTACTTCATGCAGGACCCTCAGTCGCCAACAGCGAGTATAACTGCATCAACCCCCTTTATCCATTCCTGGAATTTGTCTTTGTTCTGCGGGTCAAGTTCTGCAACGGAGAAGGCCCGCCCCCGGAACCAGCTAGTCTCGCAGGTTGGGTATCTTTCCTTTAATTTCCTTTCAATCACGGTCTGGATTGGCCCCGATGCTCTCTTGATGTTGGCAAATAGACCGATTTTTTTACCTGCCAGGTCGGTTAAACGGGGCGCTTTGAGACCCCTCATTGGTACCGGGTCAGCTTCTGCCCAGGGACTGAGGACTTCATATTGAACATCCGATTTATTACTACTCACTTAATTTCACCTCCATATTCAGTTTTTACTAGGCTTAAAGATAATATAGCCTTTTCCATATGTTTATCTCAGCTATTTCTAAATTACTGCCGGAGGTTTTTCGATTACTGTTTACCTCCGGCAGTTCAATCTTTCTTCCGAAAGGTTACTATTCCTTTCGTATATTTTTATTTATCACGACTTTAATATTTCTAATCTATAAGGTTTAGTAGCCCATTTGTTTCTTCAGTTCGGTATCCATCCAGATATAGGTCCAGGCTCGGTCTTGGCAAGCATAACCCATATCCCATTCACCGTGGAAATTCTGGATCCACGGCCACCATATGGCATATGTATAAGGTGATGGTAAAAATATTCCCCATGCTGACTCGAGAGCATATGGTCCTATGTCTCTCATGACTCTGGCAACTGCAGCATCGTCTCTCCCGAGGACCTTGCTCATTTCAGTCCAGGCTGCCTTGGTACGTGCATCTTCAAAGAGACTGGGGTTAAACATCTGTTCCTTACGTAAGTCAAATAGCATGTAAGGTATGTCTGTCCTGGTCATACCATAGACCATCTGTTCGTATGTCCTACCAAAGGCGAGGCCAGAATACTGACCCTGTTCCAGAGTTTTAATCTCCATATCAACGCCAACAGCGAGCAAGTACTCCCTGACTATAGACAGGTAGTCCGAAGAAGCACTAGTACAAACAATATTGGTCTTGAAGCCATTAGGATAGCCTGCCTCAGCTAGAAGTTGCTTTGCCTTTTCAGGGTTGTAGGTAAAAAGCTCCTGGACTGCGGGAGATTGTTCCTCAAGCGGGATATAATATGCTGAAAATTCAGGAAGCGTATTGACGGGATAACCAAGCAGGTCAGCGTTACCACCATAGTAGTTGTCTACTATTTCCTGCTTGTCTATGGCTATGTTTAACGCTTGCCGGACCCTGATGTCGTAGAAAGGTAGCTCTGGCTTGTCCAGCCTGCCGCAGGGTACCATGTACATCATTGATAACCGATTTACGTACTTTAGCTCGGGGTGCTGGCTGATTAAGCTATCTTTGTCCTCCCAGCTAATGCCAAACGCGAAGTCAATCTGCCCCGTACGAAATGCCGCCTGTGAGGTAGACGCATCGCTTATGAATAATGTCTTAATGCCGTCCATGTAGGGTAGTTGGTTTTCTGGATGAATAGGGTCGTACTGCCAGTAGTTTGGGTTCGCCGTATAGGTAGCCGAGACACGGGGAACAAAATCGGTTAACATCCACGCAGCTGTCCCGCAGGAAGTTCTCCAGTCCTCCATGTTTCCGTATAATTCTGTTGGTTCAGGCGGATAAATTTCCACACGATCGCCGAGTTCGAACAGCATCATCCCTGCCGGAGCTGCTGCCGGAAGTTTAACCTCGACTGTATACTTATCAAGAGCCTTTATGGATGTCGGATTTTTACCGATATTTGTAAAATTCATATACATATAACAACCGGTATTCGAGAACATCTGGTTCATTGTCCAGACGACATCATCGGCGGTTAGTTCCCGACCGTTTACCGGCGGCTTATTCTGCCAGCGAACTCCTTTACGGATATGGAAAACGATGGTCTGGTCATCAGGCGTCTCCCAGCTTTCTGCTAGCCAGCCTTTCATTAACTCAATACGACCACCACAGCCATATATAAGACTAGTTTCGTTAGTGCCTGCTGGACCTTTTGACCAGTCCCCTGTCAGTAATTCTTCATTAGTGAAGAATACCGCAAAATTGAATTGGCGGAGATATTTCATTGAATCAAAATGTGTAGACTCTCCCCCTGTCATTGTAAACATTCCGCCATACTTTGGCACTTCCGGAACTAGTATTCCTTCCTCCTCTTCCTCCACTACCTCTTCTTCCTCCTGTTCCTTCGTTGTTACTACTTGTCCTCCCTCCTCTTTTACTTCCACCTCCTCCGTCGGTTTCGGGCCGCAGGAAGTTATTACTATCGATAACACCATCAAGCAGCTCATTACCAGCCATACTATCTTTTTTATCACCGTATTTTGTCTCCTTACTTGGCTTAATAAAGCCATATTAATTCAAATTTCTCTCGCTATTCTTATATACACCGTTTTTATCCTTTACTATTTTGGATATTTTATATCAATGGTACACCTCCTTTATTTGCATTTATAACTAATATTATAAAACAAATCATGTTTTAATAGCATCTGAAGAGCTTATATGTATCTCAATTCAAAGATGGAGTTATGATGGGTGCACTTTTTGCATCCTTTATTCTTGCTTTTTTCTTGTTAGATGTTACCTGATCCTATTTTTAACTTAAGTCGTCCTTGATAACATGCTCCTCCACTACCCATAAGCCACCACGCATTTCGGAAAATTTAGCCCCGTCTAGAGCCAGCTCTTTCCCCGCCTCAGATTGTATGAACTCCATCGACTTCTCAAACGCTTCGACATCATCGTACCACATCTCCACAATACCATCACCTTCATATTCACGGCCTGGTATCGGGATAAAGTGGTTCTGGACATATTTTCTCAAACCCGGAATCATCCTGGCTGCCATAGGACCGTGTTGCTCCTTCCAGTATTTGTTATACTCTTCCCTTGTCCAACCAGCTTTCCTATAGGCAAGTGAAATTGATTTAACCATTCATTAATACCTCCTGCTTTAGTATTTACACACAGTCTATCATTTGTTTACTGTATATATAAAGATGTTTTATTATATTGTTTACATCCATCAGTGTAAAATAAACATTGTTAATCAGTGAACTAATTTGGAGACAGAAAAGAGAGGTAAATATGGCCAAATATCTATATTTTGCTTTTAGCGATTGTAAAGACCCAGCACGTGAAGCGGAGTTCAACGAATGGTATAGCAATATGCATATACCGGATATGCTGGAAGTTCCGGGAATGATCAAAGCTACACGCTGGATGAGTGCTGAAGCGAAAGAAGGCCAGCACAGGAAATATCTGGCATTATACGAACTGGAAACGGATGATATTAAAGAATTTGAATCAAAGGTACGAGAAAGAGGCATGAGGACTGTTAAGGAAGGCCGATTCAGCGACCTTCCTGTATTTGATCCTCCAGATATTCCCCGCATATACCGACAGATAATGCCAGCGAAAAAATCCAGACGCTCACGTAAATGAGACTCTCACATTATTCATCAGCTAATATTGAGAGATGTAGTAGTTAGCGTTGTGCTAACCTTATTAAAATTATTATCTTTCCCAGGATTTGATAAGCTCATATGAAGCTGCCCACTTTATATTGAATCCGACCGATTCTCTTCTTTTTTCGAAATCTTCGACTGCAGCGGCAAATTCAGGGCTTTCGTGGAAAGCGACCAGGGCATCTTTACTTTCAAATTCATAAATCGCCAGATATTTAGCGCTCTTTTCATCGTCGCCTATACGCTTGTAACGACTTGCCTGCTTGATGCCCCTGTACTCGAACAGCATAGGAACGTGTACATCAGTATACCACCTATTAAATTCCGCCTCCTTTTCGGGCGTACTTTCCGAAGCAACAATCTGAATTATTATATTATTGGTCATTTACTATAACTCCTTTACATTTTCTTTTTTTCTGCTTTATTGAGAATATCATTTCCAGAGTCAAAATGGTAAGTGCCTTCAAGCCATACACGAATGGACTCCTTTGTTATTCTCCGCCTATTGAAATATAATCATTTATTCAATATTATTGACCAAACGCATACTCATATGTGTTCATTATTGGGCAAGCTGACGTTTTTAGTAATCTATAAAATATAATTAGGAGGGATCGTTATGGAAGATATGTTAAAAGGTAGAGTAGCTATTGTTACCGGAGCCGGAAATGGCTTAGGTCGCGCTGAAGCTATCGGTCTGGCTGCCCGCGGTGCTAGAGTTATTGTAAATGACTTGGGCACGTCCTACGATGGTATAGGGGTGTCAAGTGAGCCAGCTGATCGAGTTGTCGAGGAAATCAAACATACCGGTGGTATTGCTATTGCCAGCTATGATAGCGTTGCTACAGAGGAGGGAGCAAAGAAAATCATTCAGCTGGCTATCGATAAATTTGGTCGTATTGACGTACTTATTAATAATGCAGGTATTATCCGTGTTCAAGAAATCTGGGATACTGTAACCGAAGACTGGGACGCAGTAATTAAGACCCATCTCTACGGTACTTTTTATTGTACTCGCTCTGCCTGTGCTGTTATGAAGCAACAGGGCTATGGAAGGATCATAAACACCTCTTCCCACACTGGCTTTGGCTTGCAAGGTCAAGCAACATACTCAGCGGCTAAGGAAGGAATAACCGGCTTCTCGCGGTCAGTAGCACGGGACATTGGGAAATACGGAGTCACATGTAATGTCATCCGTCCTATTGCTGCTTGGCGTGGGACAAAACGAATAATCGAACAAGTTGAGGCCAATCTCCCGGAAGATGTTGCAGCTCTGGTTGTCTACTTGGCCAGCGAATCAGCCGGACATATCAACGGCTGTATTTTTGAAGTCTGGCACGGGCATGTAGGAATATTTATCGAGCCACCGCCAGTGGAGCAGGTACTCTGGAAAGATGGACGGTGGACTCCTGAAGAATTAACGAAGGTTCTACCAGAGACACTGACGAGAGGTAAGTCTCGTGAAAAATTGCCTTATACTATGCCGTTTTTTTTAAGAGAACTGGAGAAGTGAATACAGATCAGACAATAAAAAGTAGAGTGTAAAATGGTAGTTACTAGGAAGATTACTATCCAGACTGATGGGAATTGCGACATTGTTGATATCACTTCTCAGGTAGCCCGGGAGGTAGCCGGGACAAATATTGATAATGGGGTAGCCACCGTGTTTGTCAGTGGCTCAACTGCCGGTATATCAACAATCGAATATGAACCCGGTTTAGTTTCTGATTTCAAGGCGATGTGGGAACGCAATATTCCTCAAAACGTTAATTACGCTCATAACCTTGCTTGGGGTGATGGTAATGGACATTCGCATCTTCGTGCCTCACTACTCGGTGCTTCACTTGTTGTGCCTATTAATAATAAAAAACTAACCCTGGGTACATGGCAGCAGATAGTCCTGGTAGATTTCGATAACCGGCCCCGTTCAAGGCAAATTATCGTTCAGGTTATGGGCGAGTAGTTAACCTTGACAGGCTCTTTAGACCAAGCTTATAATATTCTGATTGTGATAAAAATTCTCCTAAAAAGGTGATATTATGGCAAACGAGATAGGTAAGAGGTATCGCTGTACCAAATGTGGAGCCGAATTCATCGTTACCAGGGCTGGTCAGGGTACAGTCCATTGCTGTGGTCAACCTATGGAATTAAAGAAATAGGATAGAGCAGCATAAGGAGGTAGATTTTCAGTGGCAAGTCAGTTAGGGAAGAGATATCGTTGCCAGACATGTGGTACCGAAGTATTATGCGTTAAAGCTGGCGGGGGTACTGTTATCTGCTGTGGTAAGGAGATGGAAGTACAGGAACCCAGGACAATTCCGTCCTCGGATTAAAATGTAGGCAAGACCTTTAGTAATCTGGTAGATCTCGTTACTATTTTCTTTATATTTTTGGTTAATATATAGCTCACTGCAGTGAGCTATATTTATTTGCTTTGCAGGAGAGAGATAAATTCAGCCCTGGTCTTGGAATTACTACGGAAAATGCCTCTGAGGGCTGAGGTTTCGACCGTACTCCCTGGTTTCTTAATACCGCGCATGACCATACACAGGTGCTCAGCTTGAATGACTACTCCTACCCCGTCAGGGCGGATCGCTTCATTGATAGAATCGGCAATCTGAGTGGTCATTCTCTCTTGTATCTGGAGACGTCGGGCAACGGTTTCGACTACCCGTGCTAGTTTGCTGGCACCAACCACACGCCCGGCAGCATTTGGGATATATCCTATATGGGCAACGCCATAGAATGGTAGAAGATGGTGCTCACACATTGAATAAAAAGGAATATCCCTCAGGATTACCATTTCCCGGTGCCCTTCCTCAAAACCTACTGTTAATTCTTTCTTTGGGTCGATGTTTAACCCCATAAAAAGCTCAGCATACATCTCGGCTACCCGTTCCGGTGTACCCCTTAGCCCTTCTCTTTCTGGATTTTCTCCTATAGCCTTGATGATGGAAGTAACTGCTTTCTTAATCTCAGCCTCATCAAACACTTTGAGCCTCCTGGAATACCATTATCAATAAACATAAAGGCGGATTTCTTAGATCTTCAACCCCAACCCAAAGCCTGTTCAATGGCGGTTAATTTTGCTGGCAATTCGAGGAAAGGTTGGGCTGTTTTTAGCACTATGTCAGAGTCTTTGAGACCGGTGCCCGTGACGACGCAGGCTATTCTTTTTGAAGAGAAGTCCATCCCCTTTCGGGCAAGCTTAATAAGGCCAGCTAAGGATGCTGCTGAGGCTGGCTCACCGAAAATACCCGCTTTACAAGCCAAAAGTTGTTGGGCGGCAATAATTTCTTCATCGCTGACCATATCAATAATTCCACCGGACTCCTCACGGGCGGTAACTGCTTTCTGCCAGCTGGCTGGATTTCCTATTCGTATGGCAGTAGCAACAGTCCGGGGCTCCTCAATTGCGTGACCCCTTACAATGGGTGCAGCACCTTCAGCCTGAAAACCCATCATTCTTGGTTTAATACTTGATTTGCCAGCTTGGTAGTATTCGACAAACCCTTTCCAG
The DNA here is from genome assembly GCA_964403625.1 of uncultured Dehalococcoidales bacterium. Taxonomy (GTDB): domain Bacteria; phylum Chloroflexota; class Dehalococcoidia; order Dehalococcoidales; family UBA2162; genus CAYOHA01. The sequence goes on from CAYOHA010000016.1 coordinate 11,523, forward strand.
TAGGCGGTAATATTGCCAGCATTACCTACCGGGATAAACAGGTAATCAGGAGCGTCACCTAGGACATCAACAATCTCAAAAGAGGCAGTTTTCTGTCCTTCTATGCGGTAGGGATTAAGTGAATTTACTAGAGTAACGGGATGTTTCTCTACTAGGTTTCTAACTATGTTTAGAGCCTGGTCAAAATTTCCGTCTAAAGCGATAATCTTAGCTTTATAGATTATAGCTTGGGCAAGTTTACCTAGAGCGATATTACCTTTGGGCACAATGATAATTGCGGTAAGCCCGCAATAAGCAGCATAGGCTGCTGCTGAAGCGCTGGTATTACCGGTTGAGGCACATATTACTGCCTTACTACCAGCCTCTAGTGCTTTAGATATGGCGACAACCATACCCCTGTCTTTGAAAGATCCGGTAGGATTACATCCTTCTAGTTTAAAGTATAGTTCTCCACAACCGATTTCCCTCTCCAGACTGGTAGCTCTAACCAGAGGAGTATCTCCCTCACCTAGTGAAAACAGAGGGGTTCCGTAGTTAACCGGAAGAAATTCTCTGTATTTAGTTAAAACTCCTGTTTTCATTATTTAGTCCCCCTTTATTTATAACTTATATAGCGAAAAAGCACAAATCTGGTGGTTGTCATACAATCTAGATCATTTAGAATTGAATGGCAATAGGACGATGTGGTATTATGTTGTATTCACCCACATTTTTTATATTATTTTTTATTGTTCATTATAAGCTCTAGCAATGGGATAAGGAAGATATGAAATTTACCAAGTTGCAGGGTGCTGGAAACGACTTTGTATTGATAAAAGCCAGAGATATACAACACGATTGGTCGCAGGTAGCTATTGCTATGTGTGACCGTCACTTTGGAGTTGGCGCGGATGGCTTACTATTATTATTACCTTCAAGTATCGCTGACTTTCAAATGCGTATATTTGACGCCGATGGCACAGAGTCTAATGTCTGTGGTAATGGTCTGAGATGTATAACTAAATACTTCTTAGATGATGGTCCGGTCGGTTCGATGACCAAAGAAATATCAGTCGAGACAATGGCTGGCATCAGAAAAGCCAGGCTTTTGAAAATCAGGGGTAAAGCTACTGAGATTAAGACTGGGATGGGCGAACCAAAACTGGGAGTAAAGGATATTCCGGTGACAGTCGGACAGAGTGAAGAAAAATTAGTTGACATAAAACCAGTAATAGCCTGTTCCATTAATGTTGATGGAAGAGAATTACTGTTAAATCTTGTCTCTATGGGAAATCCACACGCTGTCTACTTTAGTCGGGATCCGGTAAGCGATTTTCCGTTGTCCATGTTGGGACCAAAGGTAGAACTCCATAGGATATTTCCCGAAGGAGTGAATTTTGAAGTAGCAAGGGTACTGGATAGGAGACAGATAGAAGCTCGTGTTTGGGAAAGAGGCGTAGGAGAAACTCTGGCTTGCGGAAGCGGTGCCTGTGCGATGACTGTCGCTGCTCAACTCCTTGGCTACATCGATAGTAAAGTGGATATTAAGCTACCCGGTGGAACACTGGAAGTGGAGTGGAGTAGGGTGGGGGAGGTCTACCTCAGTGGTCCGGCGGAAACAGTATTTGCCGGAGAATGGTCGGATGGAAACCAGGACTAAAAGAAACTGATAAACTATCTCCAGATAAAGGGTAATCGAAATGAGACTAGCTAGGCGAATAGAAAATTTACCACCCTATCTCTTTGTTGAAATAAGTAAAAAAATTGCTGAGAAAAAGGCTAAAGGCGAGGATGTGGTAAGCTTCGCTATTGGCGATCCTGATATTCCTACACCGTCCCACATTATCGAAAGATTATGCCAGGCTGCGCAGGATCCGGCAAACCATCGTTATCCTGAATCAGAAGGCTTACCGGAATTACGTCAGGCTATCGCCGAGTGGTATAAGAAGCGTTTTAATGTCACTTTTGACCCTGATAAAGAAGTATTGCCTCTTATTGGCGCGAAAGAGGGTATTGCCCATATTGCTTTGTGCTTTATCGACCCTGGTGATATTGCTTTGGTGCCTGATCCCGGCTACCCTGTCTATTCAGTAGGCACAATGTTAGCTGGTGGTAAGCCTTACTATCTACCACTCTATGAGAAAAATAAATTTCTGCCTGATTTTGAGAGTATACCGGAGCACATAGCAAAAAGGGCTAAGCTGCTATGGATAAATTACCCTAATAATCCTACTGGCGCTATAGCCGACCTGGATTTTTTTAACAGAACCACGGAGTTTGCCCGTAAGCATAATCTGGCTGTTTGTCATGATGGGCCTTATACCGAAGTTGCCTTTGATGGTTATCAATCGGTTAGTTTTATGCAGGCGGATGGAGCGAAGGAAGTTGGAGTAGAATTCCACACGTTATCAAAGAGCTACAATATGACTGGCTGGCGAATAGGCATGGTAGTAGGTAATGCGATGATGGTGGATGCTCTGAAGAGGGTAAAGTCAAATATGGACTCAGGTATTCCTCAAGCTATTCAATATGCTGCTATCGAGGCTTTAAGAGGACCTCAGGATTGCATTCAGGAGCATAATGCCATTTATCAAAGACGCCGTGACCTGATGATTGAGATGTTAAATAGCATCGGCCTTGAAGCTAAACCACCAAAAGCGAGCCTGTACGTCTGGGTAAGGGTACCTGAAGGTTACAATTCTGTGGATTTTGCTACTGATCTGTTGGAGCAGGTTGGGGTGGTAGTGACTCCAGGCATTGGTTACGGCAAGCATGGTGAAGGCTACGTGCGTCTATCCCTGACTATACCCGATGCCGGATTGGTAAAAGGTTTATCCCGTTTAGCTGCCTGGCGTGATAGTAAAAAAAAGTTCAGGATAAAAATAACCTGACATAATATTAAGGAGGTACAGTGTTTAAGAAGATTGACCATATTGAGATAGTGCCTAGTAACCTGGATAGGACCATCAAGTTTTATACAGAAGTTCTGGGTTTCAAGGTTCAAAGTCGGCGGAAAGTGGGCACACCATCTACATCAGCACCATCATCACCACCGCGCTCACCATCACCTATGGAAGAAGTGGCTTTTATCGAACTTAATGGTATCCTGATTGAGATGTTTTCGATCAAGAATCCTGCTCCATTATCTAAAGAGCCGTGGCAGGTTGGCTTCCGTAGGATTGCTCTCGAAGTTGAGGATATGGATAAACTGGTAAGACACTGTAAAGCCAAGGGCGTAGAAGTAACTGTCTTTCCGGGTCCAGCAGGACCATCTAAAATGGCTGAGCTTACTGATCCTGATGGTATGTCTATCCAGCTGATGCAACGTGGATAAGGATCGGGACTCGTTTAATCTGATTCTATATATGACTTTATAGACAGTATTGCCAAGAGTCAGTGTATTAATAGGAGGAGCGTGATTCGAAGGGGCATTGACATTACTCAAGAGTCTGTAGAAAGGGCATTTCTGGTGGCGGTAGCCTATAGGCGGAGTGGTACCCGATGGTCAGCTGAAGACTCTTTACGTGAATTAGCCCAGTTAGCTGATACAGCCGGGGCTGAAGTCGTAGGTAAAATCATCCAGCGATTATCAATGCCTTCAAAAATACACTATCTTGGTGAAGGCAAACTTGCTGAATTATTGTCCCTGAAAGGCAGTGTTAACTACAATGTGGTTATTGTCGATGATGAGCTTTCACCGTTACAGCAGCGAAACCTGGAAGATACCCTGAAGGTGAAAATTATTGACCGTGTTGCTTTGATTCTGGATATCTTTGCCAAGCGAGCCAGAAGCCGGGAAGGACAGTTACAGGTAGAGTTGGCACAGCACCAGTACCTTTTCCCGCGTCTTGCTGGTAAGTGGGGCCATCTGGAGAGACTTGGTGGAGGAATTGGCACTAGAGGTCCTGGTGAATCTCAGCTGGAAACTGACCGGCGTCTCATCCAGAGAAAGATACAACGTTTAAAAACACAGATTGAACAGGTGAGAAAACAACGCCTGCTATATCGCCAAAAGCGTAGGAAAAGCGGCATCCCGATAGTGGCTATTGTTGGTTATACGAACACCGGTAAGAGTACTCTAATAAACACTTTATGCCGTGCTGATGTATCTGTCGATGATAAACTCTTCGTTACTCTCGACCCAACTACAAGACGTTTAATCCTTCCTGATCAGAGTACTGTTTTAGTTACTGATACTGTTGGTTTTATAAGGAAGTTGCCACCGACCATAGTCACCGCTTTTAGGGCAACTCTTGAAGAATTGACTGAAGCCAGTATGTTACTTCATGTGGTTGACCTTTCGGCGCCAGATGCTTCAGAACAATGTCAGGTTGTTGAAAGTATTCTTACCGACCTAAATTTAATGGACAAGCCCAGGATTACTGTATTGAATAAAATTGACCTGTTACTTGATAATAGTCGTATATGGAGAGAAGAGGAAGCTATTAGTTACCTTTCTGAACGGCCAACTCCAGTAAGTAATAATACAGTACTTATCTCTGCTACTAAAAAATGGGGACTTACCAATCTTCTGGAACTTATTAATCGTAACTTGCCTTAAAATATCTTACCTGTTAATGCCCTTGAAAAAAGACGTTCTAGAATCGAAAAATAAGCCTTTAAAATTAGTTATAAATGTTTTTATTGCCTTTAGGATTTTTACCCCCTTAAATTTCGCAAGTTATAATCCGGTTCCCAAATAGCAACAAATTATACCTTATTGTTTAGTCGGAGTATAGATATAATGCTTCTTGTTAGTATAACTTCCCATTGATAAAATAAATACGTCCCCAGATTGCTACGCGGAACCTTACGTTAAGGTATATTTTACGGGATGATAAGGAAGGATTTATGGAGGATTATCTCGACCCCAAAAAACGAGTCCGTATTCTTGATACGGAGGAACGCGCCAAGTGGTTGAAAGCCGGCGAACTGATTAATAATATTGCAGGCATTTCTGCAGGAATGACCTGTGTTGACCTGGGCTGTGGTACAGGCGCTATTTCTTTTCCGCTGGCTTCGGTTGTCGGCAATGAAGGGAAAGTATACGCTGTAGATATAGATGTTCAAGTTATTGAACGTATCAGAGAAAAGAACCCTCCACCTAACCTGGTTCCAGTTCTCGGGGATGCTGGTAACACTAAGCTTGAAAGTCAGATTGCCGATTCTTGTTTTATGATTTTGATTCTGCATGAAGTCGAACAAACTGACAAAATCTTGTCTGAAGCATTCCGCTTGCTTAAGCCAGAAGGTAAGGCGCTGGTACTGGAATGGAGAGAAGACTTTGATTCACCACATCCACCTCATAATGAAAGGATAACAAGAAAGAAGGTAGAACAGTTATTCAAAAAAGCGGGCTTTTCCTGCTTTGAGTACAAAAACTGGTCCAGAAGCCATTATTTGGCTACGGCTATTAAGGGTAGCACCAGCTAACTGGAGATATAGAACAGGTTGTTATCCTCGTGTATTTTCAGCTTCTTTTGCTGTTCCTTCCCAAGTTCTTCCGTATCTAGTCTCATTGGCTGCCTGGAAGAAAATGATAGGTCTTTCCAGTTTGCTTAGTCCGCATGGTCCTCGTTTCATACCTTTGGGAACATATATTAGACAGCTCTTATTTATGACAAAATGTTCATCTTCCAGCCAGAAATCTATCTCTCCGCCAAGGTCTTTGGGATTGTTCATATCAGTGCCCATAAATACCCAGACTTCATCAAAATCATGTTCGTGCGCTAGCTCTGATAATACCGGACCATCACCATGCTTTTCGGTGAATATCATGGCGCTGATAATAAAAGCACCTTCGATTACTGAGCCGTCGAGACCGAACATGGGGATTGCCTTTATATATTTACCTTCCTTTTTTTGGTCTTCAATTAACTTATTAATCTCACTAGGTGCAGGTGGTGGGAGAAAATTCTTGTATTCGGTGAAGATATATTTTGAATTCTTTAATTTCGCCATTCTTTATGTCCTCCTTAATATATCATCTCATTTGTCTATAGATTATATATATTTGTATCCTTGATTACTAGAGTTTTTCACAGTCAGTGCTTTATATTATTATTCATCCCCTGCTCTTTTCATTTGACATAATAAACTAGGTTTGTGATATAATAAGGGTATGTTGGGTGATATTGAAGTAATACAAGATATATTGAAGAGGTTAAGAGATATTAATCCAGAACCTCCACCTAAATATAGATATAATTTGCCTAAATTACTTTCATACCAAAAGGAATGGCGGTTAAAGAATCCTAAAGCGGATAAAGCAATAAAGGATAGGTATTATACAAAACCAAGAGCCAAAGCATTGGCGATAGCAAGAAAGCATAATCGAAGAGTAAAGCTTAAAAAAACCGAGGGTAGTTTTACAGTACAGGAATGGGAATCAAGAAAAAAAGAATTCGATTACCATTGTGCCTATTGTGGAAAGAAAACCCAAAATCTTACAGTAGATCATTATATCCCATTAAGTAAAGGTGGTAATAACTCCATAGATAATATTATACCGGCAGGCATAAAGTGTAATAAAGAAAAATTCACAAAAGACCCCTCTCAATATAAATTCACGGCTAGAACACAAATAATAATGTCTAGATTACATCTAACTTAGTATATGCTGACATACCCAATAAGTTATGTAAAATGAGAAACATTGCAACTTCGCACTATATATGTTATGTCGAACATAGTGTATCAAGGTTTTTATTTTTCTCCCTTTCTAATAAGGCATAAGAATATGGTAAAGTAGTCAATAAATTACACTTTGACACGAGGGCAATTCTGTTATAACATAGAGGGCGAATATTGTAAGGTTCGGGTTAAGCTAA
>CAYOHA010000017.1:0-18205 GCA_964403625.1 uncultured Dehalococcoidales bacterium
AAAGCCAGCTTAAAGACAATGAAAGAATACCGCACCCGGTCTTGGCCTGATGTTCAGACCAATTCATGGCTAGGCATAGAAAAGTCTTCAGGCAGACCATATAAAGAATTGCCGGATGATTATATGATACCAATGGTAAACGATCCCTACGAGAACTGTATAATAGTCACCGGTGGGGGTGAAGAGTACCCCCAGTGGGTTGGAGCTCGTAGACCAGGCTCAAGTCCTGCCTACGGCATAGATATCTGGCGATAGAGGTTAACTGTATTCACTTTTGTTTTATCCAAGAGGGCTGAGGTTTTAACCTCAGCCCTCTTCTTTGTTGTTGTGTTTCTCCAAAATGTTATATTGACAAAAAATAGACTTTAGGGTAGAATTTTCACAACTGAATAGCGTAAAGGCTGTGAACAAGACTAGTAGTCTTCAAGGCGAGACACAGAGAGTCGGGTAATAGTACTTAGAAAATATTTTTTAGATGTACTAAGGGTGTGAACCGATGTCAGCGCAGAAGATGAATGGACTTTGGGAGCCGCAAACCGAAAGTCCCGACGGAATTGGGGTAAGTAGGCTTTGACGTTATGGAAACGTTATTAGATCCTAAGGTATTGAGTCTATAATCTTTAGTTATCGTCTTTGTACCTATAAGAGATAGTCAATCTGGTTTATGGGTTTGACTAAGAAGGGTGGTACCGCGGATATTGCCCCCCGCCCCTTAAGGGGTGGGGGGTTTTTTGTTAGGAGGTGATATGTTTATTGTGCTAAAGAGGTGGCCCCGTGCGGGGCCAAGAAAGATAGTAGTCAATCTGGTTCATAACTAAAAAGGAAGGAGAAAAATGGCGAAAAAATTTGATAAAACTATGTTTTTTCTTGAGCAGAAGGGTATGCCTACCAAATGGTATAATGTCCTGCCCGATTTACCCGAACCTCTGCCACCACTAAGACATCCTGCTACTCAGGAAATCTTGCCCCGGGAGGGTCCCCTACCACCCCCTCTCTTCACCGATGCGGTTAATAAGCAGGAGTTCAGTACCGAACGTTACATTGAAATTCCAGACGAGGTTCTATCTGCCTACCGTACCTACCGGCCAACGGTCTTACATCGTGCCTACCGTCTGGAAAAATACCTGGATACCCCAGCCAAGATTTTCTATAAATACGAAGGAACCAGCCAAGCTGGCAGTCATAAACCTAATACTGCTATTCCTCAAGCCTATTATGCTAAGAAAGAGGGAGTCAAGAGAATGGCTACTGAGACAGGTGCCGGGCAGTGGGGAAGTGCCCTGTCTATGGCCTGTGCTTTCTTTGGTCTGGAATGCAAAGTATATATGGTCAGAGCAAGCTACAAACAGAAACCCTACCGCCGTATCCTTATGGAGACCTGGGGAGCCAAGATTGTCCCCAGCCCCAGTCCGGATACTGAAGTCGGACGCCGTTACCTAGCCGAAAACCCAGAGCACCCTGGCAGCCTTGGAATCGCTATCAGCGAGGCGTGTGAAGATGCTTTCGCTCATGATGATACTAAATATTCTATCGGCAGTGTTGTTAACCATGTCCTGCTCCATCAGACCATCATCGGTGAGGAAACAAGGAAACAGATGGAGATGGCTGATGCCTACCCGGATATTATTGTCGGTTGCGTTGGTGGTGGCTCAAACTTTGCGGGACAATTCCTACCCTGGATTAGAGACAAGTTCAGTGGTAAGAAACCAAACATGCGTATTATTTGTGTTGAACCGACAGCTGCCCCCTCCATAACTAAGGGCCCATATGCCTGGGATTTCGGGGATATCGCCGGGCTTGCCCCCATAGTCAAGATGTACACGCTAGGTCATGATTTTATCCCACCACCAGTCCATGCCGGTGGACTGCGTTATCATGGTATGTCACCAATTATTAGCCACCTGTATAAGCTAGGCTTGGTTGAAGCCAGAGCAGTACCACAGGTAGCAACTTTTGAAGCTGGAGTAACCTTTGCCCGTACTGAGGGTATTATTACTGCCCCAGAACCATGCCATGACCTCAGGGTAGCCATTGATGAAGCCCTCAAGTGCAAGGAATCAGGTGAATCAAAGACCATCCTGATAGCCCACAGCGGCCATGGACACTTTGACCTAGCTGCCTATGATGAGTACCTTTCTGGCAAGCTTGTTGACTATGAGTACCCTGAAGAAAAAGTGAAAGAAGCACTGAAAAGATTACCTGTAGTAAAAGAATAAGGCACACAGGAAATTCCCGGTTAAGGGGCTGGAGTTAACTCCAGCCCCTTATTTGGCTGGTTTTCATCACTTTGTTATAATTATTTAATAAGTTTTTACGAAAAATTAATAACAACTTAATAATCAATAAACTATAATAAAATTGATGAAAAAGGAAAATATAAAGAAATTAGCTATCACACTGATTCTAATTTTCTCCATTATTTTAAGCCCTGGTTGTGATCTTTTAACTAATACTGATAATCCACCACCATCAGACTCTTCTACCACTGTGAACAACAATCCTATTGATACGGGGTGGTCGATAACACCAGATGATAGCCAGACTCCAATATTACCCAGCATCGCTGATGTCGTCGCCAAGGTTAAGCCCTCGGTAGTAGCTATCAATACTGAAGTTGTAGCCTATGATATATTTCGACGGTCCTATACACAGGAGGGAGCCGGTTCAGGATGGATAATAAGAGAAGATGGGATTATTATCACCAATAACCACGTTGTTGAGGACGCTGAGAATATCACTGTAACCCTTGATGATGGCAGAACCTTTTCGGTGGATATCAATACTATAGCGACCGACCCTCTGACAGATTTAGCTGTGCTGAAGATTAATGCTGAAGACTTGCCTGTGGCTGTAGTGGGTAGCTCACAAGGATTAAGGGTCGGCGACTGGGTAGTAGCCATCGGTAATTCGTTAGGAGAGAGGATTAGCGCTACAAACGGGATTGTCAGTGCCCTGAACGTCTCCCTGCCGATGTCTTCCGACCAGACCCTTTACAACCTTATTCAAACTGACGCTGCCATCAACCCCGGTAATAGCGGCGGACCATTAGTGAATTTAGCGGGGGAAGTAATCGGTATCACCAGTGCAAAGATAGCTGAAGTTGGTGTGGAAGGTATGGGCTATGCTATCAGTTCTCAGGAAGCGGTACCGATTATAGAGCAATTAATTAATACCGGCTATGTGATACGTCCTTGGCTTGGGGTGAGTTTTTATGATGTAGATCAGTATATAATTCAAAGGTTCAATCTAGCGGTCGACAAAGGAGCCTTTGTTGTTTATATTTCCTCCGGTAGCCCTGCGGACATAGCCGGACTGGAACCATATGATGTCATTACCAGTTATGCCGGTAAAGAAATAAATACAGTTAATGATATAATACAGGCAATACGCTCGTCCCAGATTGGGCAAAATGTTGAGATAATATACTGGCGGGGTAATTCTCAAAACACTACTAATGCTACCCTCATTGAAAGTCCACCGCCTTCTTAAATCATCCCAACCTTTTTACTCCCAACGAGACTGTGTGTCCGCTTAGCTTATAGTTTTCTTTAAAGGAAACTTCATTGGGCAATCCTTCAATAAGTTGCTGGGATAGTGTCTCCTGCTTGATATATTCGGCAGTGCTTGGGTTTGACATTACTCCCTTTATATATTGGTCGCCCTCGTAATAAGTCTCTATATGGTCAGCGATGTTAAATTCGGCTGAACGACGCATCGTCTGCAAGCGACGTACAATCTCACGTGCCATCCCCTCAGCCTGGAGTTCGGACGAAATATAAGTAGGGACAGCGACCAAATAAATGCCGCCGCTCGTAGGTACTTTTATCCCTTTTTCCCGATCAACCTCTAATCCCCCAACCATATAACCATGCCCATCGAGTTTCACTACTTCTGAAACATTATTGAATTTTATGTCTTTTACATTAAGCTCTTCCATAACCTGGGACTTGAGTTGCTCCAGGCTTTTCTGCTCGCTATTACTGGCGACGCTAACAACAACATGGTCCAGGGGTTGTCTTACATTTATTCCGGCTTCACTCCGGGCAGCTCTCCCCAAACTTGATACCTTTATTGCTAGTTGAGTTGCCGCCGATAACTGCTGGTCAATCTTTGTCTTATCTGCCACCGGGAAATCGGTCAGATGGACACTATCCAGAGCTTCTTTTTGGAATGAACGGACCAGGTTTTGATACAACTCCTCGGCCAGGAAAGGAGTAAAAGGAGCTAATAATTTTGATAGTGTCACCAGACACTGATAAAGGGTATTATATGCCGATAGTTTATCAGCATCGTTTTCACTCTTCCAGAAACGCCGCCGGCTACGGCGAACATACCAGTTAGACAAACCGTCGACGAAATTAGCAATCTGCCAGGCACCACTCCTGGGGTCATACTTGTCCAGAGCCAAATCTACATCAATGATAAGCTGGTTAAGCTCAGAAAGAATCCAGCGATCAAGCTCAGAATCCGCTGGCAAGGAATACTTCGGATCAGGGACATAATTATCAATATTGGCATAGGTAACAAAGAAAGAATAAACGTTCCATAGCGTCATAAGGAAACGCCGGGATAACTCAGCTAATCCTACCTCATCAAAGCGTATCGGGTTGCCCATTGGTACTGCAGTATATAGGTACCAGCGCAGGGCGTCAGCGCCATACTTATTTATCATTGTCCAGAGGTCAACTACATTCCCTCTGGATTTACTCATTTTTTCGCCCTTAGTATCAAGGATAAGCCCATGGCAGATAACATTCCGAAAACAAGGACGGTCAAAGAGTAGTATAGATATGGCATGAAGGCTGTAAAACCAGCCGCGAGTCTGGTCGATTGCTTCACAAATATAGTCAGCAGGGAAACGCCCGTCATCAAGCAAAGTGCCATTTTCAAATGGATAGTGGGATTGGGCTATCGGCATAGCTCCCGAATCAAACCAGCAATCAATTACCTCCGGTACCCGCCGCATCCTGGTACCACACTTTGAGCAGGTAAAGGTTATTTCATCAACAAAGGGACGGTGTAAATCAAGAGGTTCCTTTATTCCATCGATATCAGATTTAATCTTTAATTCTTCCACACTGCCGATACATTCATTGTTACCACAGGCCTCACACTGCCAGACGGGTAGAGGAGTTCCCCAGTAACGTTCCCGGGATAAAGCCCAGTCGACATTATTCTCCAGCCAGTCACCAAAACGGCCTGATTTAATATGCTCCGGGTACCAGTTTATTTCCCGGTTACCGGAAATTAGTCTCTCTTTTAATGCTGTGGTGCGGATATACCAGGTCTGTTTGGCATAGTAGAGGAGAGGAGCATCGCAGCGCCAGCAGAAGGGATAGGTATGGCGGATCGTCTCACTACGGTAGAGTAAATTCTTTTTCCTCAATTCCTCGATCACTAAAGGATCAGCATCCTTGACGAACTTTCCCGAAAAGGGGTAGCTACCAGTAATATTTCCCCGTAAATTAACCGTGTGAACAAAATCAAGTCTTTCATTCTGACCTGCTTGATAGTCAACTTCACCGTAAGCAGGTGCTATGTGGACAATGCCGGTCCCATCTTCCATGGAGACAAAATCAGTAGCAATTACACGATAGGTCAAGTCTTTTTTGGATTTCTGCAAAGAAAGACTTGACTCCATTTCAAAACGCCTACGCTCCACTCCGAAATTATGAGGATTAAATAATGGTTCATAACTTATGCCTATCAAATCTTTCCCTGGCACTTTATTAACTAACTTATAATTTTCAAAAGCTGTTAACCCTAGTAAAGCTGAAGCTAGAATAAGATACTCATTATTTAGCTCAACCATTGAGTATTCAGCATCAGCGGCTACTGCCAGAGCCGTGTTCCCGGGAAGTGTCCAGGGTGTGGTTGTCCACGCCAGTAAATATACAGGATTGTCGAAGGGAAGGTTATCCGGTAATTTCCCAGATACTTTGAACTTGACATAAATTGATGGATCTTCAACATCATCCTGATATCCCTGGGCAACCTCGTGAGAGCTTAGTGAAGTCTCACAGCGTGGGCAGTGGGGTGTTACCTTGTAGCCTTGATACACCAGTCCTTTATCCCACATCTGCTTGATTGCCCACCAGCAAGTCTCAATGTAGCTGTTATTCATAGTAACGTAGGCATTCTCCATATCAACCCAAAAACCGATACGGTCGGTCATTTCCTCAAATTCCTTGATATAATCGAGAACGCTCTGACGGCAGAGAGCATTGAACCGTTCGATGCCGTATTCTTCAATCTGAGCTTTACCGGTAAAGCCCAGTTTCTTTTCTATTTCAAGCTCGACAGGTAGACCATGGGTATCCCAACCTCCAATGCGGGGAGCGTAATATCCTTTCATTGCTTTGTAACGGGGAATAATATCCTTAAGCACACGGGGCATTGCGAAATGAAGACCGGGACTACCATTGGCTGTCGGTGGTCCCTCATACAAGATGAATAGCTTAGCTCCTTTACGCCTTTCAACACTCTGTTCAAAGGCCTTCCTATCCTTCCACAATTTGAGAATATTCTCCTCCATCCGTGGAAAATTCACTTTACTGTTTACTGGACTAAACATATTTAACCTTCCTATAAAAAAATCCCGTCCACAAGGGACGGGACTAATAATACCCGTGGTACCACCCTAATTCCCCCGCCATCAGGCAGAGGCACTCTTCTAAGGCACAAACTTATGCCCTCGTTTGGGATAACGGTTGACGAAACCGGCCAAGCTTACTAGTCCCGATGTAATTCGGAACATTCGGTTGACGGCTCAGGAGGGATTTTCAGAGTTTGAACACATCTGCTTACACCCTACCAGACTCGCTAAGTGCCCATAACCTCTCTTACTCTTCTCCGTCACTGCCTTTTACAATCAAAGGTTAACATACTTTGAAAAATATGTCAACTAAACTATGCCAATCGCGAAACTGTCATACTGGAGCGTAGCGACCTGCCCGCTTGCCTTCGCTGACCTGCTCGCCGAACAAGTTCTTTGGCAGGCGAGAGCTTTAGCGTAAGCAGGCCTTCCCCCTGCCCGCCAGGGCTTGGCAGGCGGGTCCGGGACTATAGCGGGCGGGAGCATCTCAGGGTGGGGGGATTAGATTCAATAGGAAAATTATTTCCGTGTTTCGCGGCAAACTCACTATCTTCTTCGTGGCGAAATAACCACTCTACGAGACTCACCTTGGCCAATACTCTCAGTGGTGACATCAGGGTGGTCAGCTAAAGTAAGATGTATGATACGTCTTTCATAAGCCGGCATTGGTTCCATAGTAAAGGGTCTTTCTCTGGTCTTTACCTGTTCTGCCATCTGGTGGGCGAAATCTTGAAGAGCTTGATAACGACGTTGTTTGTATCCTTCGATATCAATAGTTATCGGTAACCAGGTCTTCATCTGGTTACCAACTATTAATCTCACAATATATTGCAGGGCAGTAAGAGTCTGTCCACGCCGGCCAATAAGAATACCAAGGTCATCGCCCCTTATATTGAAGGACGCCGATTCAGCAGCCTCTTCTTCGTCAATCTCTGGTTGATTTTGAGGTATTACAGTGCCTTCGACTCCAATTAGAGTAAGCAGTTTTTCCAGTATTTCCTTGACTGTTTCGGCTATACTACCTTCGGGTACTGGTGTTAGTAATGTCACCCTGACAACCGCCTCATCGGCTCCAAAACCCAGAATGCCGGTTCTACCTTCTCTTACGATGCTGACCTCTACTTCCTCCCGACTGACGCCTAATTGATTTAAAGCGTGTTGTATAGCTTCCTCCACGGTCTTGCCGCTGACCTCCAGACTCTTCATAACTTGATCCTTCTTCCTGAGCAGAACTCGACTCAACAACAATATCAGCACTGGTATCCTCTACTGTCAAGGTTTTCTTTTGTCGAGTAGCACGCCCCTCATTTTTTTTCTCTATATTATCTTTCCCCTTGCCCCAAGGAAATGTTAGACCCCCCCACCCGGTAGAGAAATATTGCAGGGCAATCCTGATAACTGTCGAAGTCACCCAATAAACAGCTAATCCACTAGGCAAGGATAAACAAAGAAAAGCAAACATCAACGGGAACATCCATAACATCATCTGGCTTTGTGCCCTTTGTTGAGGGTCAGTAGTAGGAGGAGTCGTCATCTTTTGCTGCACCCACATCGTGGCCCCTACCAGAATCGCCAGAAATAAGTCGGGTACTGCTAGGTCTAACCATAGAAAGTGGTTTTCTAAAGGCACCTGTGAAAAAACAGAAGACCATGAAGTATAAAGGCGCTGAGAAAGGTTTAGAAATCCTTCAGGAGCCGTAGCTAATAATCTAATGATTGACTGGTATAGGGCTATCCAGACGGGCATCTGGACTAACATGGGCACCAGGCAACCGGCAGGGCTCACGCCTGAATCCTTCATCAATCTTACCTGCTCCTGGGCTGCTTTTTGCTTGTCCTTCGCATACTTCTTGCGAACCTCAGCAATCTCGGCTTGCATTGATTGCATGGCTTTGCTTGCTTTGAGTTGCTTCAAAGTAAGAGGATACATCAGAAGGTTAACAACGATAGTTAAGACAATAATAGTCAGACCAAAGTTATTAAACAGATAACCAGTCAATACAATAAGAACATTTATCAGCGGGTTTAGAAAAATTAGATCCCAGATATACCCAATCCACTCCAATGGAATTTACCTCGCTTACTCCTTAATAACCTGTCTAAAACGTAACATTTTACTTGATACTCAACTGCCGTTTCGCTCCCGACTGTGCATCTACTTCATAGAGTGCGTCTGTAGCAGTATGTATATAGACTTTGCCCTGATTGGTGGCTAGAGGAGCATATACCTTTTCCTCCAGACTGACTAGCTGCCTTTGTTGATTACCGGCAGTATCCAGAGCAAATATCACTCCTGCCTGAGTAGCAACAATCAATAAATCGTCAATCAAAGCCGGAGACGAAGAAATAGGGCTTCCAAGGTCAAAACTGGTCTGCATTTTGCCGCTTTCAGCGTGTAGGGCGTAAACCTTGCCGTCAAGACAGGCAGCATAGATAATACTATTATAGACTTCCGCTTTAGCCCAGAACCAATTTTCAGCCATGAACTTCCACCTCAGGCTGCCGTCGGAAGTATTTACAGCGTAAAGATACCTGTCGAATGATCCAAAATAAACCGTATTTTCGTAAACTACTGGAGTTGACACAATAGCTCCTCCAGCTTCAAATTCCCACTTCTTACTACCATCAAAAGTATTTAAGGCATAGAGCTTCTTATCAAAGGAACCAATATATAACGTATCTCCGTCAATAGCGGGGGTCGACCATATCTTATCTCCGCTTTGGAACTGCCATTCTTCAAAAAGCCCTTCAGCTTCTAAAGCATATACCTTTCCATCACTTGTCGCGAAATAAACTTTTTCTTCTGATAGAATAAGCCCACCTATAATCCCTCCATTAAGGACACCCTGCTTGGGATATAACCAGCTTGGTTCATTCCTGCCAATATTATACGCGAATACCATTCCTCTCCCTCCACCACTTACTGGAATATATCCTCCAATATATATCAAGTCTTCTTCCTCTCCCTTTATCACTGCCGGAGAACCGTATACCGCCACCGGTGTAGATGTAGTCGCACAACCAAGAGCACTACCTCCAGATACGGGAGATGGCAAAGACACTGTCCATAACAGACTACTGTCTGTAATATTCGCCGCCGCCAGTTTACCCTCCATAGAGCCTATAAACAGTGTATTATCACTTATCGTCCCACCTGACCAACCACCAACGACAGTACCAGTCCCGGGAATACAGCCAGGTAAGAATATCCCAGCCAGGAGAAGAACAAGCAGCAAAAGCGATATTTTTGACTTTGATTTCAGAAAATATCTTTTACTCATTTGTTATCTATGTTAATAAAAATTACACACCTAAATGGAGCCGAAAATGGGTTGAATCTGATAAATAAATATTACCATAGGGTAGATAGACTAATCCTAAATATCAGGGCACCGGGTCATAGCCACCAGGATGGAATGGATGGCAACTGGCAATACGTTTCATACCCAACCAGACCCCCTTGAATAATCCATATTTTGTAATAGCCTCATAGGTATATTCAGAGCAAGTCGGGAGAAAACGACAGGATGGTGGCATAACCTGTGAAATAGTCAATTGATAAAGTCTAATCAGTCTTAAGGCAATTCTCTTCATATTCTTTCGTTAATTACTTTCAGAATAACCGGCTAAAATGCTCCTAATATTTTTATTAATGATTCTCCGATAAAAAACCATCACTTTCGGTCTTTAGCAAGTTAGCCCGGGTTAATAGATCCAAAATCGAATTCCTAAGACTAGCGTAATCAGCTTCAGCGGCCGCCGGGCGGGCAATAAATACAACATCCCAAGCTGGTTTAACTGACTCTACTCTTAAAATTTCTCGAAGTAGCCGCTTTACTCTATTTCTCACTACTGCCTTACCTATTCTTTTACTAACCGAAATTCCGTACCTGGATGAAGCAAGATCATTAGGCAGAGCCTTCATCAATATGAAATTAGACGACCAGGAGTTGCCTTTAGTATAAACTAATGAATACTGCTGTGGTTTTACCAGACGGTCTTCTTTCCTCATCACTCACTTTCCCAACTCAGCAGCAAATACACTATTTCCGCATTAGACCACAGTCAATCTCTTGCGACCCTTTAACCGTCTTGCACTCAGGACAGCCCTTCCGCCCCTGGTACTCATTCTTTTAAGAAAGCCATGCTCACGCTTTCGCGGTATTTTTTTCGGTTGATAAGTCCTTTTCGGCATTCTAACCCCTTATTATATCAAGATAGTAAAGTGAGAAGAATAGACAATTATTAGTCTATGAGATTATTCACTTATAGCTACAGTGACACTCCCCATTTTACGAATATGAGCAGGCACGTATGGCAGTAAAGCTAAGTGCCGGGCTCTCTTTATTGCGATGGCTAAAGTGCGTTGATGCTTGGCGCATGTACCAGTTCTACGACGCGGTGCTATCTTCGCTCTATCAGATATAAAATTGCGTAATTTCTCTGCATTTTTGTAATCTATTGTATTAACCTTTTCGGCACAAAATGCACAAACCTTACGCTTCGGTACATATTTTGGTCTATTAGATCTAACAATCCTCTCTTTACCAAGTTTTCGTTTAGCCACTTATTATAACTCCATATTCCTAGGTATAATAATTTCTAATCCCCTTAAAAGGGAATGTCTTCCGGTTCGAGTTCATCAATCCCGCCTTCAACAGCCTTTTCTCCATGAAGAGGAGCGGCAGCCTGTCTGTCAAGAAAACTCACTCTATCAGCTACAATCTCGTTACGATAACGCTTTTGCCCATCCTGCCCCTCCCAAGTATGCGTGCGGAGCCTGCCTTCAACATAAACAAGTCTGCCCTTGGTTAGATACTGGTTACACTGTTCAGCTAATCTTCCCCAGGTGACTATAGTAAACCACTCTGTCTCTTCCTTACGCTCGCCTTCAGAAGTAGTATATCTTCTATTAGTTGCAACGCTAAACGAAGTTACGGGTTTACCATTTGGGGTAAAACGCATCTCGGGTTCACTGCCCAGATTACCAATTATTATTATTCTATTTACGCTTACCATCGCCTTAACGCTCCTTTTGCTCTCCTCAAGCGTCAGGGAGAAGCATTCTTCCTACCGGTCAACTATCTAATTTTATCGTTAGATGCCGTAGAACCTCCTCAGAAATACGTAGACTTGCCTCCAGTTCTTTACAGAATTCGGGCTTCAATTTAAACTGACTCAACACATAGCTACCCTCCGTAAAATGTTTTATAGGATAGGCTAGCTTTCTTTTACCCCATCGTTGTGTGTCGGAAACAACGCCCCCCTTCCCGGTAATATATCGACTTATATTTTCTAATACAGCCTCAAATTTCTCTTCCGATACTTCAGGGTTAATGATTAATACTAGTTCATAGCTATTCAACTGGGTGTCTTCTTCTGTTGTTACTTTTTCAGATACCATACTCTTTCCCTAAAAATTTCTCTGACGCATTATACCACACAACAAGTAAGATAAACAATACACAACATAATTAAATTATGAGATAGTATGACTAGATAAAGATAAATTATGACACGTCCATAACTAGCAGACCATTGGTTCAGCCAGTTCTATAGATAGGTCTTCTGTATCCATACAGGCTAGTATACCCTCCTGCATAGGCATGTTGGTAATATCATGACCAAAGTCGGCATTGGCGATAATCGGGAAATCGTAGTCTCTGGTAATATCAAGCACAATCTCTCGCAAATCAGGAAGTAGTCCCGTATATTCCTTTTCTTCACAATCAACCAGTTTGCCGATTATCATTCCTGTTACATTTTCGAAGAAGCCATCAGCTTCCATAATAGTAAGTTGCCTTTCGATCTCATGAGGCTGAGTCTCCAGAGTTTCCCAGAAGAAAATAGCTTCTTTTAAAGACGGCCAGTATTTAGTTTGATATAGTCCAGCTACCGCCTGGAGATAGCCCCCGACTAAACGCCCCATTGCCTGCCCGGAGCGCCAGCATTCCCATTTGGTATAAGCAGGAATTCTCCCTAAAGGTTCTTTCTGCATACAGCACTTCATAAACAGGTCGATATTATATTTAGTCGCCGGATCGTCTCCATCAGCACCGAATCCGTACCATAAATCCAGGCCGTAAAGCGATATCAGATTAGCCCTGGCTAGAAAAGCCAAGTTAAGGTGACCGATATCACTCATACCGCTAAATATCTTTGGATGTGCATTTATCCTTTTGTAGTCAAACAGTTTTAAAACCTGAGACGTAGTATCGCCGCCGACAAGGCAGATAATGGCTTTAATTTTTCTATCTTCGAAAAAGTCCATAATTTCTCTGGCACGCTCTGCAGGGGTAGCGGTGGTATTTCTGTATCTGGAATAGACTGTAGGTCCAATCTCGACTCTGAATCCCAGTCCCTTTAGAGTATCAAGGCTATTTTCTACAGCTTCCTCGTCTGTGATATGCATTGAAGGTGCAACTATTCCTATCCTGTCCCCCGGTTCCAGGGCGAAGGGTTTGACTAAATCCATAGCAATACCTCAGATTTTATCAGACAACTGAATTAATTATAAGAACTGATGGTAGTTTCAATATAGCTCAGAGCTGAGTGATTATTCAATAGATACCGCTAAATTGTTTTTACTGGTTCTAAAGTGCTATAATCCCAGAAATTCTCCGTAGATTCAATCAGAATTTCTTTAAGACGTTCTATGGTTATCACGCTGATTTCTCTAGAAGCAACGTAATGCAAGGAGGAAGATCGTGGCAGTTCACAGCGAAGTCTATGATAAGTTAGCCGAAAAATACCGTTTGGTTGGCGATGAGCATTTTATCGAATTACTTAGAACATATATGACACCCGATGAGGGAAGATATCTACTGGAATTATCGACACCGAAGACACCTGCAGAATTAGCCCAAAAGCTCAATCTGGACGAACAGACTGTCGCTGACAAACTGGATAATCTTACTCGTCGAGGTTTACTTTTCCGGGGTAAGACTCAGTACTTGGCCTGGGGGGACGCCCATCAGCTCAATGTCCGTGTTATGTTTTCCTCAGATGAATATACCTCTCCAAATTTATTGGACGTAAGGAGGAGGGATATGCGGTATACCTCTTCACCTTATGCTGAGATAAATGGTTGGCTAAAGTTGTTTGAAAGAACCATGAAACAGTTAATCAGGATTATTCCGGCCCGAAAGGCTATCGCAGCCAACCCTGATATACGACCGGAGCAGGTATTATGGTATGAGGATATCGTAGAGATAATGAAGCGGGTAGACAAGATAGGCGTGATTGACTGCGACTGCCGTAAAATCTATCAAAGATGTGATAAACCACTACTGACGTGTCTCAACTTTGGTAAGACGATGATTGATTATGAAATCGGCAGGGGTGGCAGGATGAAAGTGATTACAATTGAAGAGGCTGTTACAATTTCAGACGGAGCAGAAGAAGCCGGTCTGGTACACAGTACCCCAGGCAATAATGCCTCTCTCCCGGGTATAATCTGTAACTGCTGTAATGATTGCTGCTCCGTTTTTGAACCTGCTCTACAGTCTGGCAGGTTCCACGACATCGTAGCTCCTAGCCGGTTTCAGGCTTACGTAAACCAGGAACTATGCAAAGGCTGTCAGCAATGTTTCAAACGTTGTCCGTTTGGCGCTATTGAAATGTTGAAGATTAATGATTCGAAGAAGATGAAGGCTACAGTGATAAAGGAGAAATGTATGGGTTGTGGTGTTTGTGTGATTGGCTGTAAACAAAGAGCCCTTACATTCAATCTGATAAGACTTCCGGAATTTATCCCGCCCAAACCCCAAATAGGACAACCTCTTATTTATAATGTTTACTGATAGCACCGAAGGAGTAAACATGATAGATGATTTAACGGCCATTTGTGGACCTAGCTGTACTCGGTGCCAGGCTTATATAGCGTCTCAAGGTGGTAAGCGTTCGGAGCTTGAAAGCGTTGCCGCTGAATGGACAAAGGCAATTGGCCGTTTGTTTACAGCTGATGATGTTTGCTGTGATGGATGCCGGGTTCCAGGTGCTCGCCTTTCATCTTACTGCGGAACCTGTGAGATCAGGATATGTGCCCTAAATCGGGGATATACTACATGTGCCCATTGTCCTGATTGTCCCTGTGATAAAATTGGAGCTCCTGAAGCACGTGAAGCATTGGCGAAGTTGATTGCCAATACCTCACAACAGTAGCAACAGAGATAAGTTCTATATCAGAGATTGATAGACGAGCCTCTCAAAATCTTCCTGGTAATAATTATCGGGCATCATCATGTGCATAAAGACCTGGGTAAAGCACACGCAGACGAGGTCTTCTTTGGGATCAGCAAAGTAGCTGGTACCTGCTGCCCCACCCCAGCCATAGCTACCAACCGAGCGCATTATCGGCGGTGTTCCGCCCTTATATACACCAACTCCCATACCAAAGCCAAAACCGGGTCCAGTAATCGGAATACGGATATCATTTCCGGTATGACTACTCGTCATTAATTCAACGGTCTTCCTTCCCAGGATTCGGACACCGTCTAATTCACCAACGTTCAGTAACATCTGGGCGAATCTGGCATAGTCAGCTATAGTGGAAAGTACACCACCCCCGCCACCACCGGCCTCAAAGTAAGTCTTAGGACCAGTTACCTTTTCACTGGTCTCGGGGCGTTCAGCAACACCGAGTTTCCATTTTCCACCCTCTTGAACCGGACGGTAGCAGGTGGGAAAACGTCCGAGTTTACTCTTTAGTAGATAGAACGAAGTGTCCTTCATCCCCAACGGCTTGAAGATACGTTCCTGATAGAACTCCTCAAGATTCTTACCGGTTACCATTTCAAGTATAATACCGACAATAGGAAAGCCGATATGATATTCGAACCTGGTTCCCGGGTGGGCATCGAGCGGAATCTTTCCCAGTGCCTCAACCTGTTTTCTGATGTTACCGGGTTGATTAAGTGTCCCGGTTATCAAACCTGCTTCAGAGATTATATCCTGGAATTGAGTCAGATACTGAATTGGAGTCTGGCGAGAAGTAGCCAGCCCGGTAGTATTACGCAGGCAATCTCTGATGGTGACTTCCCTGTTGGCCGGAATAGTCGGCAATACCATCATCGGACCGCCACGACCTTCCTCCCGCCTCTCTGGTAGTTCGTGGACTTTAACTACCGGATTCTTGAAAGAAGGGATGTATTTGGAGATAGGGTCATCCAGTGTCAGAAGCCCATCCTCGACACAAATCATTGTAGCAACACCGGTGATAGGTTTGGTATTTGACCACAGGCGGAAAATCGTGTCCTTCTGCACCTGTTCTTTGCTATCTATGTCCATATAACCCTGGGCTTCATAGTGCACAATCTTGCCATGCCTAGCAACCAGTGTGACGAGATTAGGCACTTTTTGCGTATCAATGTACTTTTGCAAGCTGGGATGGATACGTGCCAATCGCTCAGAAGAGAAGCCAACCTCTTCAGGCTCAGCATAAGGGAGGGGCCAGTATGTACTCTGTTTCTTGGGACTCATAATTGTTCTCCTTTCAGAGTTGGATTTTTTATGTCTCATATTCTACTTGTTATAGTAAATAATATCAATAAATGTAAGTATGTACATAAGCCAATCGCGACACTATCATGCTGGGGTGACTGCCCAAAAACTCCATACCCGACATGATCAGCCTGTGTGCAGGCACAGAATCCAGGACTCTATTTTCAGATTCAATACAGGATTCCCGCTTTCGCAGAAGGCTCTGGACTTTTTTACATTTGACATATATACCTGATGTGTAGAATAATCCATTTGGTAATATATTGTTGGTATCAAAATAAATATCTTAGGTATCCTGTTATTAAATAATTAACCTCTAAGTGAAATCGCAAGTTTATACTCTGTTAAGGAGGAAATGCTTATGGCTTATAACATTAATCATCTGACACCTGTACTTTTTGGCCTGAACATGTCAATGCGGGCTGGTATGAGGCTAAAGGAACTTGGCTGCACCAAGGTACTGTTTGTGTATGACCAGGGGATTAAAAAGGCTGGTATTCCTGATAGAGTTATCAAGAATACCCAGGCACTCGGTATAAAAACGTTTGTCTATGAAGGAGTACTGGCTGATCCACCGGACTATACCGTTGAAGAGGCCGCTGAGATTGGTCGTAAAGAAGAGGTAGATGGAGTTGTAGGAATCGGTGGGGGAAGCAGTATGGATACTGCCAAAGTAGTTAATATCCTGTTGACTAATCCCTCACCGATAAGCCGGTATATGGGCTTCGGTGGAACAATGCAGCCGGGTAAAAAACTCATACTGATACCAACTACTGCAGGTACCGGTAGTGAGGTGACGAATATGGCGGTGCTCACCGATTCCAGAACGGGTAGAAAGGGAGGACCCGCCAACAATCTTCTACGGGCTACTCTCGCTATAATCGACCCTATGCTTACCGTGGGGATGCCTCCCTCGGTGACTGCTGAAACAGGTATGGATGCTTTTTGCCACGCTGCTGAAGCAATAACTTCCGGGCAGGCAAATCCAATGTCGGATATACTGGGGGAAAAAGCGGTAAGTCTGGTATGCAAGTACCTTCCCAGAGCTGTAAAAAACGGCTCTGATATTGAGGCAAGGACGAACATGAGTTTCGCTGCGATGGCCGGTGGCTATGCATTCAACGATGCCATAACGCATATCGGTCACTCAATCGGTCATACCCTGGGGGCAATGTTCCACATTCCTCATGGCAACGCCTGCGCCGTGGCTATCCCTGAAATTATGGAATTTGTTGCTGATGGAACACCAGCAGGAATAAGAAGACTGGGAATGGCGATGGGGCTAAAGACCGATGATAGTGTTTCTCCTCAGGAAGCCGGTGTAATGGTACGTGACGCTATCAGGGCGCTTAATAAAGAAATCGGCATTAAAACACTTAAACAACTGAACATTAAAGAATCATCGCTCCCTGAGATTGCGACAAGAGGTGTTACCGAAGGACCGGCTATGTTCAGTCCCAAAAAAGTTAATAGTGATGACATTTTAAAAATACTCCAGAAAGCTTATAGCCAATAAGTTAACATTCTGAACTTGGAGGTAAGAATGATTAAATTAATCAGAGTGAATACAAGAACCGGTAGCGCTACCAGTGAAGAATTCAAAAAAGAATACCAGTTTTTCGGGAACCGAGGACTTATTGCTAGGGTAATGAATGATGAAGTAAATCCCAAATGTGAACCACTCGGGCGTGAGAATAAGTTTATAGTCTGTACTGGACTATTTGCCGGAACAACATTAGCCACAGGTCATCGACTCTCGGTCGGTGGCAAGAGCTCACTCACAGGAACAATCAAGGAATCCAACGTGGGCGGTAACGCTGGTTACCTTCTTGCCCAGCACGGCATCAAGATGATTATCATCGAAGATACACCGACTGGTAAAGAATGGCGACTGTTAGTCATTGATAAGTCCGGTAAGGCTGAACTCGTGTCGGCTAATGGGTACGCAGGGTTGAATAACTATGCCCTTGTAGAGAAGTTGAAGGAAAAATATAGTAAAGATGTCGGTATTATTTCTATTGGGATGGCAGGCGAACGGGGATACAGGAATTCCTCAGTACAGGTTACAGATGCTTCAACTGGCCACCCAAACCGCGCAGCAGCCAGAGG
>CAYOHA010000018.1:0-18117 GCA_964403625.1 uncultured Dehalococcoidales bacterium
GAGCCTTGTAACCGGGCCAAAGTTTCTGGGTTTTCTTCCCCATCCGGGCATCAGGATCTACCGGGCTGAGCAGTTTGTCTTTGGCACGTTCTTCACGATCAGCCACCGCTTTTTCCAATAATTCAAGGTCTTTTTGCAGTTCTTCAGTGGAACTGACCCTTTTTTCTCTAAGTTCAGCGGTAACGCTATCCAGTAATTGGTCGGCTGTCTCGACTTCCTTTTGCAAGCCTTCTTCCGGGGAGGCAAGTTTAACCGAACCGGCATCTTGAAGTTCCTTTAGCCCCAGCCTTTCCGCTATCCCGGTATCCTGCTTTGAGATGGTCTTCAGTACGTTTTCCCGGCACTTTCTTACCAGTCCAGTAAGGCTGCTTAAGGTAATGTTGGCGATAATAGGAGTAGAATCAATAATCTGCCGCTTCCCTTTTACCAATCCTTTATCTATGCATTGACGTACGATCTGCTCTAAGACTGATCGGAATTTCTCTTCCCCTAACCTCTTAGCCCTGAAATAAGAAACGGTAGTGTAATCAGGTACCTCGGCATCCACTGCCAGACCCAGAAAATATTTGAAAGCCAGATTTAACCGGGCATTTTCAACCACTGCCCTATCCGAATCACCATAAATATACTGCAATAAGCACAACCGGAGCATAAACTCTGGGTCTTCCGCTGGCCTGCCAATTTTAGGGTTGTACCTGTCGTTAAGTATGTGCTGTGCAAAAGAAAAATCGACCACCTGGTTTATCTTCCGAAGCAGATGGTCGACTGGGACGATACGGTCATACAGATAACTACCGTAGAACGACTCTTGAGGTGATTTTGCCTTGAGCATGAGTACATCCTACCGATTAGTTATCTGTATTTTATCATGAGTATAGCTCTTTATTTATCTATTCTGTTTCTCTATATTTCCTCTTTTGTCCATGAATTAGAGGGGACTATTTCGGCAGTCTCAGAATACAGCATTGTTATAAAGAGAATTCGCCTCTCCCCATCTCCACCATAAAAAACATTGTATCGGGGAGAGGTACTGTCTCCACGATACATAGTAATTTTTTCCCCGAAACGGGAGATTTATTTCAATGACTATATTTGATTACAGGTGAGATTCAAGCCATAATTCAAGGTCTGCCATTACCTGAGGGTGCTCAGGTTCGTTAAATATCTCATGGAGCAGCCCTGAATAACGTTTAATTGTCTTGTCTGATGAGCCTATGTAGTCATAAAGAACCTGGCTACGAGCACCATCAGTACCACCATCACCCGCCATTATCAGTACAGGCAGATTAATATGTGGTATCTGTTCCGGCAGGGTACCAAGCATAGCTGACATCAATCCTTGGGGTATGGGACCACGATATACAAGAGGGTCATTTTCATATTCCTCTATTACCGATGGATCACGGCTAAGTATTGCCGTAGGAAGGGACTCTCCTGCCGGTCTTGGTGGAGGAGGTGGATCACCCGGTTTAGATATACCTCCTCCGGATGTTACCAGCCCGGTTAACTCATGCTGGTATTGAAGCGCATACATCAGGCTGATAGCTGAACCCATACTATGCCCGATCAGAAATATCTTCTTATCAGGATTTTCACTTCGGATACTATCATAAAAAATTTTCAAGTCTTTAACGTAATCTGAAAAGTCATCTACTTGTACACGTTCCCCATCGGATTTACCATGTCCCCTATGGTCAAGGGCATATACGGCATAGTCTTTTGGAATGAAATGGTTTACGACATTACCGTAACGTCCGCTATGTTCTGCGAAGCCATGAGCGATAAGAAGGACGGCTTTTATCCCGCCTTCCGGCAACCAACTCTGGTAATAGATATTAAAATTCTTGTATCCTTTAAAACTACCATCTTTGTATTTCAAATGATATTACTCCTTTTTCAGGAATTTTACATTTTCCGCGAAATTACTGTAATAATCCGGTGTTAAAGCAATGGGATGGAAGAGAACGGGTTTATTAATTCGTTTGAAAGTGAGTGGTGTGTGAACAAGTCCCGCTGGAATATAGACTACCGTAGGTTGCTCGATCAGATATAATTCCTCTTCCTCGCCTAATGATAATTCTATCGTAGCATCAAAGTCAAAAATATCTTCCAGATTCCCTCCCAGGAAACAAAGGAACTCATCAAAATTATGAGAATGAGGTATCCGATCAAAAAGTATCGGTTCTTTAATGTATCTCCATGCCATAGAAAAATTGGTTTGTACGCCGAAATGGGATTTACTGTCTATGTACGCGCTTGGGTTGGGCATTTGAATCTTTGGTTTGTTTATCAGTTCCGGTTCGGTTAAAAAATATTGCCTGTATTTTTTCTCTTTCATACCTGATGCTCTCCTTATATACTTATCGTTAAAAATCATTTATCAGTTATTGGTTCACTTCATTTCAGGAATGACCGGCAAATCTATGTAAGAAGCATTCCCGGTCCGGTGATAGATCGCCTGCAGGGCTGAGATTCCTCCTGCATCTTCACCGATGGGATTACCCGTATTCATGTTGCGGTCGAAGGTGGGATAATTGCTGCTCGTGATATCTATACGTATTCTATGCCCGTTTCTAAACAGTTGACTGACATGGCCTAACCGTATGATAAATTCAGTTACTTCACCCGGTATTATCAACTCTGGTGTTACGAATGAATTACGGTATTGAGCGCGAACGATAC
Source organism: uncultured Dehalococcoidales bacterium (assembly GCA_964403625.1). Lineage (GTDB taxonomy): Bacteria > Chloroflexota > Dehalococcoidia > Dehalococcoidales > UBA2162 > CAYOHA01. The sequence continues at coordinate 2,683 of CAYOHA010000018.1, forward strand.
CATCAGCCACGTTGTACGCCCGGCCGTCAGGATAAACATCCATCAGCTTGGCAGTAAAATCGGTATCCACGCACGAAGAGGAGGCAAAGAGATGCAACTCCAGAGGACCGGTTACCTCGGTATCGTTATCCAGCTCAGGAGAGGTATAGCATAAAACATCATGCCGGCGTTCGACATAGACCTGGTCTATCGGTCCATACACAAAGCCGTTTTCAGCCAAACCACCCCTTCCTCCCGCTGTAAGTACCGGGTGCCTGGGGTCATAGGTATAGGTATCTACGGGTTCTTCATAAGGTTCATCCCTGCTGAGGCCGCCGTCACCGGAACAGGAATTTGCTTTCCCGCGGCTATGGAGAAAGAACCTTTGCCGTTGCGTGTCGGGCAGCGGCCAGGCGGAGGAATCATTCCAGGTGTTCTTCCCCATGGTGAAATAACGTACGGCAGGCAGTTCTATCTCTTCCCCTTTCAGGTATTTGTCAAAGAAGGAAAGAATGTATCCGGACACACCGGAACCCGCTTCATCGGCCAGAGGACCAAAATCAATATCTCCAAGAACCCGTTGCGGTTGACAGTGACACCAGGGGCCGGCTAACAGGTGCTGGTGCTGACGGGCGTAATCGGTTCCGCCACTGGTAATCATCCCGGAAAAAGAGCGAAATGAATTACGGCTGAAGGGGTCATACCAGTTGGTATAGGTAAGCCCTGGTACTTTCACCGAACTGAAAGGATAAGGCTCCACTGTTCCAAATCCTGATCCTGAAGCACCCATCTTCAAACAGGTTTCCCAGAGCTGGCGTATCGCCGGTGTGCTGAACTGTGGGACCTCCTTCAGCGGTAAATAATTGTATGCCAGGGAGGGGTTGTTTCTTGCCTGGTCTAGTAGCCGGCGTGTTTCACTGGTATCATTCCCCTGGGCATCCATTTTATCGAGGACATCGCCAGCTAGGACGAACAGCAGACTTACCGCAATATTCAGGTTGACCGGCGCGTCACCGGTCTCTGGACCGACATCCCCGGGAGCGCCAGCGAGACCAGGAGCAATAGCTTTCAGATGAGGGGGATTTTCCCGTGCTGTCCTCCACTGGACCGTGCCCAGCGCGGATTCTCCGACCATTCCGATATTACCGTCACACCAGGGCTGATTCGCCGCCCACTCTAATGTATCAAAACAATCCGCTCCTTCGATATGCTGGGGAGAACTCATGTTATATTCCCCTTGAGAACCGAATCTACCTCTGACATAAGCCAAAACCACGGCATATCCTGCCTGTATGGCGGGGATTACCTTGAAATATCCGGATCCGGAAATTATGTTACTTTTATATGGAGTACGAAGTACGACAACAGGGTATCTTCCCCCGTCGCAGGGTCGGTAAACCTCAGCTGCCAGTAGCGTACCATCTCTCATCTCCATGAATACATTTTGATCAACGCGTAGTGTATAACTCATAGCGAGTACCCCCTTGATCTTACTTTTACTTGAACAATTCCAGCATATTACACTGTGTCGGATATGTGGGGAATTTTCGTTTACTGTCCGGTATAGTCACTGAAACAGTATAAAGTTCCCGTTCCGATAGTTTACTCCAAAGCACCACTTTGTAACAGATCGATGAATTCATCGTCGGAAAGGCCAAGTATCTCGCGACATATATATTCGGTGTGTTCTCCGAAGCAAGGGGCTGCCGTTCGGACTTCTACGGAGGTTTCAGACAGTTTGAAGGGAGGATTGCTGAACGGCACCGGGCCGATTTCAGTGTGATTCAGCATTTTATAAAAACCGCGGACGACAAGCTGAGGGTTGTTACAAAGGTCTTCCCCGCTGGCAACGACTCCGGCAGCAATTCCGGCTTTCTGTAATATCTCCGTCACCTCTTCAGGGGTGTATTGTAAAGTCCACTTTTCAACAAGGGCATCAAGTCTATCCTCATTTGCCTTCCGGCAAATGAGTGTGGTAAAGTCATTTTCTTGAGTCCAGGGCGGACTTCCCAACACCAGGCAAAAAGCCTGCCATTCATCATCGGTATATACGGCGATAGTGCACCAGCGGTCTTTGCCTTTACACCGGTAGCAGCCGTGGGGAGCAGCGAAGGATTCACGATTTATTGACTGGACCGTCTTTTCACCGTTAGCGGTATATTGTAAAACAGCCGGAGCTAGGAAATGCACGCCGGCCTCAAGTTGTGAATGGTCGATATACTGTCCTTTTCCCGTCCTCCTGCGATAGTCCAGAGCCGCCAGAAGTGCAGTGAGCAGCCACTGGATGGAAACCATATCGGTATAGGCACCGAAAGGGCCCATCGGGCTGTTATCACCGTAGCCGGTAATCTGATGGAAGCCAGCCATCGCTGCTGTTTGCACACCGAATCCCTTGTAATGTGCCAGAGGTCCTTCCCGCCCCATCTGATTGGTGCTAAGCATGACAATTTCAGGATTAATTTTTCTAACGTTTCCGTAGTCCAGGCCGAACTTATCGATCATGCCAGGGACATTACTCTCGATGAATACGTCCGCCCAGGTAACCAGCTTTTTCATCAACTCCAGGCCTTTTGCCTTCGAAAGATCAAGGCTTATACCGTACTTATCGGAATTGTACCGGTGGAAATAGGCTGCACGATCGATTCCTGGCTTGTCATCCTTGTAAGGGTATGAAGTCCTCATAAAGTCGAGTCGCTTCTGACTTTCTACGTGCACTACCGTAGCACCACCGCTGCCGAGAAACCGGGCAACGCCGGGACCGACGATAACCCGGGTTAATTCCAATACCTTCAAACCTTCCAGTGGAAGTCCTAGTTTCATGCTAAATAACTCCTGCCTGCTTGAGAATAATAAGCTTTTCGATGGCGATACCCAACTCGTCGCGATAAACTTCAGTGTTGTGTTCGCCGATAAGCGGGGCGCGATACCTGACGCTCACAGGAGTTCGGCTCATTTTCACAAAAGGCCCCGGATAAATGAGAGTATCTCCCAGCTCGGGATGTTTCAAGTCTACCCAGAACTCGCGGCTTTTCAACTGCGGGTTTTCCAGCAAATCGCCGGTATCACTTACCGGGGCAAGGAAAAGCTCATTTTCTATAGCCCAGTCGAAAAGCTGCTTCTTGGTCTTGCCCAGCAGGAAAGGAGCTAACGCATCGGAAAGATCGTCAAAGAATTTCTGATCCACATTAGCTACATCCAGCTTCGACCAGTCGAATCCTCTCAGCCAGTTCGGGCATTTGCCCTCGGACTCCATCCACTCAACGAGTTTATATTCACCGGTAGTCGCCATGGTACCGCCCAGAAGGAACAGCAGAACGTAACCGTCCCGGCAATCGAATATCAGTCTCATGCGGGAAAGTCCCTGCTGGCGCCAGGTACCCTCGCGTTTAAGGTTCAACTTCGAATAAGACCACCATTCCGCAGCGCTATAGCTAGACCAGGCTGCTGCTTCCAGCATCGAGACATCAACGTGCTGGCCTTTCCCGCTCATCTGTCTCCCGCTGAAAGCTATCATAGCGCCCACGGCTCCCCAGGAACCGGCGTGGAAAAACGCCTGAGGCACTGGAATGCGTAGTGGCTCCCGGCCCGGTTCACCACTGAGATATACAAGGCCGCCCAGTGCCATCTCCACCAGGTCGGAACCTTTATAGTTACGCCAGGGTCCCGTCTGACCGAACGGGGTAATCGAGGTCATTATCAAACCCGGGTTGATATTACTTAGCGTATCATAACCGAGTCCAAGATTTTTAAGATACCCCGGTGGGTACGACTCGAAAAGAAAATCGGCTGTCTTGATAAGTTCTTTAAAAATAGCCCGGCCGTCGGTGGTTTGAAGGTTCAGGGTTACACTACGCTTATTAGTGTTCAGGGCAAACCAGAAAAGACTTTTCTCAATGTGGGGGATGTTATGATAGAAAGGGCCGAGTCGTCGAGCGTGATTCCCTTCGGGTGGTTCAATAACGATGGTATCGGCACCGAGATCAGCCAGTATCCGCGCACCAAGTAATCCATTCTCATCGGTCAGATCAAGCACACGATAGGGACTTAGAGGACCTTCTTGCATATTTTCTTACTTTCCTTTTTTTCGTCTATTCTTTGTTGTAGAGTCGCCTGATTTCTGTTCTCGGATTTAGCGATATTATCTGAACGGTGAAAATGTGGCTCGGTATTGGTTATGGTGAAATATATAGTAAACATTACTAATAAAACTTATATAATCCTATTGTCAAGTGAAAAAACCAAATATAATATCAGTTACAGATAAAACGAAATGGTTTTTTGTATCATTAAGTTTTCCAGTAATTCATAATCCGGATAGGTACTTTATTCGACATCTCTCCTTGCAATTTGTTAACTAATAAAGTATGATATCGTAAGCGATAGACGTATACGATATCATATCATAAATAAACATCATCCAATTAATTACACGTATTTTGCACTAAGGTATTTATTAATTGAAAACTATATAAGGAGCAGGACGTGCTGGAAGATTATATATCCGGGGTTGATGAAAAAAAATGGAAAAACCACCCCCGAATTAGAGATACCGTAGAAAAAATCCCACCGGAAAGAGGCAAGGTGACGTGGGAAATGCTGGAAAGAAGAAAATTCCGGACGAATAAACCGTTCATCCCCTCCAGTATTTATTTCAACAACGAAGCCAACTCCGATACCATACGACACTATGTCGATGGCATAGGTGACAACAACCCGTTATTCAGAGATGCTTTATATGCTGGAAAGACGAAGTATGGACGGATTACTGCTCCAGGCACTTTTCTATACACCCATCAGTGGGCAACTACCGGCAGCGGGCTGACAGGTATTCACGGCTGGTATTCCGGAGGCGACTGGGAGTGGTATCGCCCTATATACGAGGGGACAAGGCTTACCTCGGTAGTCATTATTCGTGACATGGTTATAAAAGAGGGCCGGATGGCCGGCAGAGGAAACATATACATTGATTACGGAGATGTTGTTTACCTTAATGCGGAAACCCGGGAAATTCTCGGCAAAGAGTTCTATCATATTATATTGGCGGAAAGAAGTGCTGCAGGCAATGCAGGGAAAGAGCGTGGACGTCCCAAGCAGACCTACACAAAGCATGAATGGCTACAAATCCTCGAAGCGTACGACAGGGAAGAAATCAGGGGTGCCGATCCGCGGTATTGGGAGGACGTTAACATTGGTGACAGGGTAAGCCCTCTCGTTAAAGGACCATTGAGCGTAAGGGATGAGTTGGTCTGGCTGATGGGCGCCGGCTCGCCCTTCCTGAAAGCCCATAAGAACGAGTTCGATTACGAGGCCAGGCATCCAGACTTCCTGGAATATGTAGCAGAAACCGGTGAAGCTGATGCCCCGGAACTGGTGCATTATCTCGACCAGTTTGCCAGGGCGATAGGTGTCGAAAGGGCTTACGATTATGGCAATCAGAGAATGAGCTGGATGTGCAACCTGTTCACCAACTGGATGGGAGATGATGGTTTTCTCTGGAAGATGAGTGGCGACGAAAGGGCCTTTAATATGATTGGAGATACTACAATCTTGGAAGGCAGGGTGATTAAAAAATATAATGAAGGCAAGAGATGCTGTGTTGATATTGAAACCTGGGCGAAGAACCAGCTTGGCGAATATACGATGCCCCCGAACGTATCGACCGTTATTCTGCCTTCCCGGAAAAACGGGCAGGTAGTTTACCCGGAACCTCCTTCTCAACTGGTGGACGAGGTGAAAATGGCCAGACCGCTCAATGAACTCAAGGCGGAAGGACTGATTTAAGAAAGGGGAACCATATGGAATTCACAAAATCGGAAGCGAAGCAGTGGGCAAAAGAACATTATAAGGGACTCGACGGAGTTCTGAGCCCTTCATTTATCCCGGATTTGAAAGAACTGGATGAAGAAGGAATCAGATATGATGTAAGGCACAATATAGACAAGGGTATGTTCAGCGTCCTTTGCCAGACTGAAGTATGTGCTATGACCCTAGAAGAGCGTAAAAGGTTCGTAGAAATTGCCTGTGACGAAGCTAAGGGTAAGATTCTGGTCTCAATGTTCACCGGTATCGACACCATCGAGCAGGATATCGAATTATTACACCATTTCGAGAAAGTGGGAGGAACTCATACCCTTTTCGGCTGGCCGGGGACTTTCTATGCCAAATCGGAAGAGGATATATACCGTGTAACTAAAAAAGTATGCGATTCTACCAATATTGCAATAGATCTCTGGCCTAAACCAAAGTTCGATTTCGGCAGATTTCATCCCAGCCATTTCAACCCCGTGCTGGTCGAAAGAATAACAGATATACCGAACGTGGTTGCCATAAAAGCATATTTAAGCGACGGACTCGGCAAGTGGGCCGATATTCAACACCGCGTCGGGGACAAGGTGTTGCTGCAGTCTGCTGAAGTAGAGGAGTGGCCTGTTACGGTCGCAAAATATAAACAACAATGGGCTGGTCCGGCCGATTATGTCATCTTCGACGAAACCCCGAATAATCCTCGTATAGTCAGGATGTTTAACCTGTTCAGGGACGGTGACTTTTCAAAGGCGATGGAGCTGTACTGGGAGCTCGCTCCGATAACGATAGGGGCCCGTAACGCCATGTTCTCGGGCGGTATGCTGGCAGTGAAATACATACAGTGGTTGACCGGTGGTAATGGTGGAATGTACAGGCAGCCAACAGGTGTTCTGTTTCAGCGGCAAAAAGACGCCATGAGAGCAGGTTTGAAAGCTGCCGGTATCACCCCGCGAGAACCCGAAGAGGAATTCTATGTTGGGAGATTAAATTATGCTAAAGGTGCCAGGTTAAATTATTAGTCCTTAAAAATCTAACTCATGATATATTTTGTTCACAAGACAAATTGTCAATGATAGTTTTTTATCCAGAAAAAAGAATACTTTGCACGGGAACAGAGACAGGGTAGCAAACATGGAGGAGGCGGAAAATGACAATCGAAAGTGGTAATAAAGAATTTGAAGATGTGGGGACCTGGCAGGAGATTCTTGAACCCGTCCGTTCCGAGCGAGTTGAGAAAGCCAGGGAAAGAGTACGTAAAGAAGCAGAAATTTGTCTAGAACGCGTACGAGCTGAACTCAAGGCCTATAACCAGTATAAAGACCAGCCTTCCATTATACAGAGAGCCCGTTTTCTTGAGACTTTCCTGATGGGAAAAAGTATATTAATTCTGGAAGATGAGCTTATTGTAGGTACCGTGGGGAGTAAACCTCGATCCGCTTTTATCACGACGGCGAATGTCGCTTCTATCGCCGAAGAGATGGATGATCCAGTAAAGGACTTCTCAATAAGGCCTTATGACAAGGTTTTAATTCATCCTGAGGAGAGAAGAGAGCTGAGAGAAGAAATTATTCCGGCGGTGAAGGGTGGGGCTCTATCTCTTTTTGAATATAATCTAAAACATGTTGATCAGGATATTCTCGAACATACCGTTCCGGGAGTCTCAGCCTGTCCGCATATCCCTGTTATCGGCGATGTGTCGATGACAAGAGAGGCTGGACATATGTTTCTTAATTTCGAGAAGGTTCTTTATAAAGGCCTTAAAGGAATCAAGGAAGAGGTCAAGGGGAAGATGGCGGAACTCGATCAGCCGTATCGCCGATTTGACCGGAAGCAGAGGCAGGAATTTTACGAATCTGTACTCATCACCCTTGACGCTGCTACGGAATACTTTCAGAAGTATGCCGGACGGGCGCGTGAAATGGCTGGCAAAGAAGTCAACTCCAGGCGAAAGAAGGAACTTGAGCACATTGCTGAGATATGTGAATGGGTACCGGAACATCCCGCCCGGGACTGGTGGGAAGCACTACAATCTATCTGGTTCCTGTTCTCCCTGAGCTGGATGGAACACGCCACTTTTGCAGTTCATTTTCTCGGCCGCATCGACCAAATCCTGTATCCCTTCTACAAGAAAACAGTGGAAGATGAGAAAAAAATGACTCGTGAAGAAGTTCTGGAACTTTTGGAATGCTTCTTAGTGAAATTCAACGAGCCAGCCTGGGCACTTAATTACGAGTGGTCTCAGTGGGCAACCGGACAGGGACTTTCCCAGACTATGGTGATTGGCGGACAAACCAGAGAAGGTAAAGATGCCTGCAATGAGGTTACCTCGCTCGTTCTGGAAGCTATGGAACAATTGCGTTTGAATCAGCCGGAATTCGCCATGAGGATATGGGAAGGAACACCCTATAAATACCTAAAAAAGGCAACCGAGCTTATCCGCCTCGGACTTGGCTATCCGAAATTCATCGGTGACCGAAAAGGAATTCAGATGGCAGCTAAAGCTTATCCCGACCTGACCATTGAAGACTGGCGCCAATTCGCCGTTGCGGGGTGTTCGGAGATAGGTTTACCTTATATCACTATGGATAATGGTTACGAAGCAATTGCACTGGCCTCCAAGTGGGTGGAACTGGTTTTGAGTAATGGTAAATGTACAATATGCGGCAGGCAGATTGGGCTGGAAACCGGTGATCCCAGGAAATTTGAAACTATGGAACAGGTGAAAGACGCCTACCGTAAACAAGTATTCCATTGGGGCGAATATATGGCAAAAGCCGAGAAGGTTTTCAAGGAAACCCAGAGTGAATGGTATCCTGCTCCATTTTGCTCAGCTTTAACCGAAGGACCACTTGATAGAGGGCGAGACATTACTCGGGGTGGTGCCTGGTACACCGTATACGGTTTCTTGTTGGCCAGCTTAGCCGACGCAGCGGATTCTTTAGGAGTAATAGATAAGCTTATCTACCGTGATCATAAGATTACCTGGGACCAGTTGATTGAAGCGGTGAATGCCAACTGGGAAGGTTATGAAAACATAAGGCAACTCTGCGTCAATGGTGTACCTAAATACGGAAATGATGACGATTACGCCGATGATTGGGCAATCTGGATAGCCGATGTTTGGGCGGACCTTATTGATTGGCTTAATACCAGAAAGGATCTTATACCAAAATGGGGAGGCAGGTATCTGACAGGAGGTTTGGTAGCGATATCCAGTACCCAATTTGGAGAATTGATAGGCGCTACACCAAACGGGCGTAAATATCCTCTACCGGTGGCTGATACCTGCTCTCCAGTCCAGGGTGTCGACCGGAATGGCCCCAGCGCCGTGGTAAAGTCCTTCAGCAAATTGCCTACCCATCGATGGGCGCTTGGTGGCCTGATAAACATCCGGTTAAACCCCAATCTATTTGTAACCGATGATAACCTTGAGAAATTTGCGGCTTTCATTAGGGCTTGTGAAGAGTTAGGTCTATACCATGTTCAGTTCAATATAATTTCTGCGGAACTACTGCGTAATGCTATGAAAGAACCGGAAAAACACCGGGATCTGCTGGTTCGGGTAGCCAGCTACGTCGCCTATTTTGTCGAGCTGAATCCCAACCAGCAGATGGACATCATCAACAGAACGGAACAGCAGGGCTGGTAATCATCCGGATACGTGCTGATGAGAAGTAGTGACTTATTAAACGAATCTGAGGTTGTCGTGAAGAAGCTGTTGGTTATAAGCATCACCCGGATGACCGTCCATAACGGCCCTGGAATACGTACTTTGATACTTTTAAAAGGCTGTCCCTTACGTTGTATCTGGTGCTCCACTCCTGAATCGTGGAATGAATCTCCTGAAATAGCTTTCTATCCGGACAGGTGTATCCTTTGTGGAGATTGTATTCCGGTCTGTCCGAGGAATGCGCTTACTGCCGGAGATAAAGCTGTAATCATAAACAGAGAATTATGCGACAACTGCGGCCAGTGTGGTACGGTCTGTTATACGGAAGCTCTGAGACTCCTGGGTCAGAAATACACTGTTGAAGAACTGGTCCAGGAGGTGAGGAAGGATGATATTGCTTATAAGCATTCCGGCGGTGGGGTAACCATCTCGGGGGGAGAACCTTTGCTGGAACCGGAGTTCACGCTGGAATTACTCCGTGCTTTTAAACGGAACGGAATCAATGTCGGAGTGGATACCTGCGGCTTTGTCCCCCGCGAAAATATCGAGGATATCCTTCCGTACGTCGACTTCTTTCTCTGGGACACCAAGCACATGGATGATAATATCCATCGGGAACTGACCGGCGTATCGAACCGGCTAACTCTTGATAACCTCCGTTTTGTCTCGGAAAAAGATACGCCGGTTTATCTTAGAATTCCGATAATACCCGGCTACAACGATTCTGAAGATAATCTCAGGGCTATTTGTGAATTCGCTAAAGACTTGTCCTCGCTGGTAGAAATACACCTCCTGCCATTGCACCATCTGGGCAAGGCGAGGTATGTTGCTCTCGGTCTCGAATACCCTATAGACGGCATTCCTCTTATTCAGAATGAAGTCCTTCAAGAGATAAAGAAGCTGGTGGAATCATATGGGTTAACGTGTAACATAATTGGTTAAAATGAGAGATCATATGCAAAATCCAAATATAGATGAATTACTTTCCAGCTCAATAGACATGCACCTTCACATCGGTCCAGACGAGATGCCGACACGCGTAGACGCCGTTGAAGCCGCTGAACAGGCGGCTAATGTCGGAATGAAAGCTATCATACTGAAAAATCACAGTTATCCAACCACCCCGGTGGCAATCACTGCCCAAGACCTTGTACCGGAAGTAAAGGTATTCGGCAGTATTTGCCTCGACTATGAGATAGGCGGTCTTAATATCGAAACCCTTGAAAGACATGCTCAATTCGGAGCGAAAGCTGTCTGGATGCCTACTTTCTCATCTACTAATTCCAGGGCGAAGATGAGGGAGCTTGGACTCAAACTTGAAGGTGAGGGTTTCTCCATTTTAGGCGAAGATGGAAAACTAGTGGCGGAAATTGACCCGATACTTGAGATAGTCAAGAAACATGATATGGTCCTGGCCAGCGGCCATATGTCTCCGGCCGAAATATTTTCCCTAGTGGAAGCAGCTCAAAAGAAAGGTATAGAAAAGATCGTAATCACTCATCCTTCGGATAGTGAGTTTATGGAGAAAACCCTAACCTTAGAAGAACTACAGAATTTATCCCGGAAGGGAACATTTATCGAGCAGACCATTGTGACTCTTCTGCCGACCGAGTTCTGTCATAACCCGCGAGAAAGAGTTGAAATGATAAAAGCAATCGGTATCGAGTATTGCATAATGAGTACTGACCTCGGTCAGTACTGGAATCTGCCGCCTGCCGAAGGTATGAGATTTTTCATGGCCATCCTTTTACGTAACGGCCTGAATGAAAAAGATATCGAAGTGATGGCGAAAGGGAATCCTTTAAAGCTGTCGGGCTTTAATTAGAGGAAACCTGAAACAGATATATATAGCCATATAATACACTGTACCGACTAAAAGGAGGTGAATCTGTGGAGTCAATGTATGATGACATCGTGCGTTTTATGAACGAGTACTTCACGGCTTACAGCGAATTCGGTCAGATTGCAGAAACCCATCGTATTATGGACAGGTTTTATGCTCCGGAACTCTCCTTTGATGATATGGTGACCAGTCGTGAACAGTGGTACGAGAGTTGTCTTAACCACCCTGACATCCAGGATAAATTAACCGTCGAACACCTCTTCATCGATGAGAAGCAAAACGAAGTGGGTGCATTACTTAAGACACAAGCCATAAAAAGAGCAACAGGAGAAGTCTTGCTGGAATTAAAGATGAATGTCCTTTATAACCTCAAAATAGATGATGATAAGGATATCAAGATAATAAAGGTAAGAGTATTCCTTGAAACCAATCCCGAAAAAGTAACTAAACTCACTCAACTATACAGAATAGGCTACTGATACTCTTAACGAACAAAAGCAACAAGGTAACACAAACAGTCGCAGGGCAACTCCACGAAACAAGTGGACCAGGAATATTTAAAAATTAGGTATCAAGTTTTTAAGAGGAGGATAATGATCAAGCTTCGTTTATCACAGATTCAGAAAATAAAGGCTTTACGAGAACATATCCAAAAAACAACAGGTAAAGCACCGGACTATCTGTATTAGGAAAGGGAAAAGAGGATTAGAGACTCTATTTTTCTGCAGCAGCCGGTCAGGATACCACTCTATCCTTGATAACAAAGATTCGTACCTAATATTAACAAAGGGAGGTTAAAGATTGATATGACAAGTAAAAAAGTAGCGGTGTTGAACCCGCAAGGCACAGCTTCTCCGATACAGCTTATCCCTATGGCACCCAGGCTCAAAACTATAGAAGGCAAAACAATATACATCGTAGACATGAATTTCCCACGAACACATCAATTCTTTGAAGAAATGCAGAAACTGCTCGCCAACAGATATCCCAAGACGACATGGATACTCAGGGTAAAAATAGGCACTTACTTCAATAATGACCCAAAGCTATGGGCTGAAATTAAAGAAAAAGGCGATGGAGTGATAATAGGTATCGGGCAGTTAGATACCTGTGCTCCATCGGTCATTATCTTCTGCTCAATACTGGAAAAACTGGGGCTACCCACGGCACCTGTTGTCACTCAAGCGTTTCCAGAACTCATAAGAAGCTTCGCGTATAAGAAGGGAATGCCCAAATTACGATTTACTTTTGTCCCCCATCCTTTCGCAAACAGGTCAATCGAGGTGCACCGGCAATACCTTGAGGGGAACGACCCGATAAATGGCAAGCCGGTTATTGAAGGAATTGTTGAAGCATTGACCAAACCCACGACTGATGAGGAAAAGAAGACAGGTACCATAGAGAGGCCAAGGCCAAAGTTATTGGAGCCTGATACTCCAGAAAACCTGGAACGCCTCTTTCTTGAGAACGGATGGACTGATTACCTACCTATAGTTCTTCCTACAGAAGAAAGAGTAGCTGAGATGCTCAAGGGAACAAGCCACAAGCCTGATGAAGTAATTGGCAAGATGCTACCAATTCCTCCTAATGAGGTTTGGGATAGCGCCATGGGACAGGGTGGTAGTAGAGGAATGAGTAGAGGAGCCAGACCAGAGCGGCGTACGGTAACTATGCAACCCTCCCCTCCCCACGAAGCCTGGGGGTACACTGTTGAGCACGTCGCTATTAACGCTGTGATGGCAGGAGCCAAGCCAGAGTATTTCCCTGTCATCTTGGCAATAGCATCGACAGGGGTAACCTCGCTATTCAGTTCTGCGACTTCTATGTCCAGAATGGTCGTAGCTAACGGGCCCATACGAAAAGAGATAAATATGAATTGTGGCCTAAGTACGCTGGGCCCCTTTAATCAGGCTAACGCTGTCATTGGAAGGGTCTGGACATTCATATCTAAGAATCTGGGAGGATCGATACTGGGTGAAACTTATCTGGGTGATATAGGTAATAACTGCAATTACAATAATATGTGTTGCGCAGAGAATGAAGAGGCACTGCCCGAAGGATGGAGTCCTTTTCATGTACAAAGGGGCTTTAAAGCAGATGAAAGCGTTGTCAGTCTTTTGGGTGGCTGGAGTATGCTTAACTATGCTGCTTATAAACCACACCCGCATCACGAAATAATGAAGCAGATGTTGGTAAGTTTTGAAACCAGTGGAGCCGGTACACATCACACTCTTGGATTAAACCCCGGAACTCAAGCTACCTTTTTATTAAGCCCGGTAACGGCAAGCGATCTTAAGAACGAAGGCTTCGAAAGTAAGGAGAAGTTAAGCCAGTGGATCAAGGAAAATACCTTTATGACTGTTTGGACCTATTGGGCAGCTATGCCTAATGACCTGGAATCTGCTAAGGCTGGGGTTGAGCCATTTGCATCCTGGTTAAAACTTCCATCTGAAGCGAAAACAACACACCCACTTATCCATCTCAATGCCCCAGTTGAGATATTAGTACTTGGAGGGGGAACCGATGCTTTCTGGATGGCTGGAGATTTTAGTTGCATGGCGTCAGCATCAGTGGATAAATGGAGATAAAAATGCATTGAAGTTCTGTTCTGTATATGGAGATTAAGAGAACGAACCGTGATGGCTTATCGAGTTATTCTCGGATATAGAGTATGAGATAAGGGGGGTGATAAATGCTTGTATTCACTTCTTGATGATGCCTACTGAAATTAATTTATACGAAAGGAGAACAAAATGGCATTGGAGTTCATCAAATCAGAGGCGAAACAATGGGCTAAGAAAAATTTGAGGGGATTAGAGGGCGTTATTCATGCATCTTTTACCCCGGACCTGTCCGGACTGGACGAGGAAGGTATCAGGTGGGACGTTCAATACTTAATTGCCAACCAATTGAGCTGTATCCTGTGCGCCGTTGAGTCCTGCGGAATGACCTTTGAAGAACGTAAGAAATTTGTGGAAATAGTTTGTGACGAAGCTAAAGGAAAGATCCATGTGTCGATGACCATATTGCAGAATACCGTTGAGGAAGATATAGAAATGATGAAGCATTTCGAGAAGGTCGGCGGTACTTTTATTCTACTTGGCCATCCTGTCCAGTTTTACCCAAGGACACCGGAGGAAATATACCGGCAGTGCAAGTTGATGTGTGACTCAACCAATTTGGCCGTAAATTTCTATGCCGGCAGACTCCATGTGAGAAGTATGCACCCGAGCTATTTCCCGCTGTCTATCCTCCCCAAGATAGCCGATATTCCGAATGTAGTAGGAATGAAGCTTTGTGGAGGCGGCCCAATCGGTTTTATGGTCGAGTCTTTCCGACTTATAGGCGATAGGGTTCTGGTTAACGATCCCATGCAGACCAATTGGCCTATAACAATCCTTCAATACGGTCAACAGTGGGCAGGAGCCGGTCCTTATGACACCTCTCAGACCCCTGATAACCCCCGTATGGTAAGGATGTTTAATACGTTTGTAGAGGGCAAAGTAGATGAAGCGATGGATATGTACTGGGATTTCCTGAAGGGTATACCGGGTGGCGCTTCACTGGGAGGAGGAGCCGATTCCTATTTTAATACGGGTATAGTCAGCGCTCTGCCCGATAAATACGCCCAATGGTGTCTTGGCGGTAACGGCGGCATGGTGAGACAGCCGATGGGCCAGAGGTTACATGACTATCAAAAAGAGGGGACTAGAGCCCGTCTGAGAGGATTAGGGATACCTCTGCGCGATAATGAGGAGGAGTTTTTCGTAGGCAGGGTAAACTATGCCAAAGGGGCAAGGCTGCGGAGGTTCTAGCCAATTTAAAGTAATCGAAGTGAATCAAGACAGTATTAAAGGATTTTATTATTAGTAAATTTTATATAGTAACGTAAGTCTCCAATTACGGAAATATGAATGTGAGTTTGAGTAAATTATACTTAAAAATACAAATAAAAAATAAAGGAGACGAAAATGAAAAAGAAGGTTATCTGGTTTTTGGTTAGCTCCTTAATGGTGCTGTCCTTAGTGCTCGCTTCCTGTGGTACTGTGGAGGAAGAAGAGGAAGTAACACCTCCACCAGAGGAAGAAGAGGAGGTAACACCTCCACCAGAGGAAGAAGAGGAGGTAACACGACCTCC
>CAYOHA010000019.1:0-18010 GCA_964403625.1 uncultured Dehalococcoidales bacterium
CTTCGGTACATCTGGGGGTAACAAACCCTCCTCCTCTTCTACAACCTCTTCTTCAGCCTCTTGTTCCTCTTCTGTGATTACGACTTCACCCTCTTCCTCTTGTTCCTCTTCCTCGACTGCTGCCTGACCACAGGATGCTATCGCTAGAGAAAGTACCATCAGGCAACTCACCACCACCCAACTCATCTTCCTTTTCATTATTCCTACTCCTTAATAATATTTAGGTAAAACCACTCGACCTTTTTTAACATCCTTACAAATTCTGATTAATATCTTTTGATTTTTTAGTTTCTTTGTTTCAAGTATTTTTTTATTAGCCGGTCCTGCCGCTAAGCCCGATTAGCCCCAGGGCTATGGTGACGGGAGGGGTATGGTTGGCATTTAAGCTGAAGTGAGCTGCTTAACCTCAGCACCCTGGTTTTCCCCCGGCAGGACCAGCTTTCTTCCCTTTGAAAATTGATATTTTATTTATATAGCGAATTTTTAAGTGTAATTTACTTATTATAACTAGTATTCTAAAGTGATTGGTGGTATTCTTGTTTAGAAAATTTTGGTATAATCGATATCGTATGCGATATGCTTGCTGAGTATATAACGATTGTTTTTAATTGTCAAGCATTGTTAAAAGATTTTTTATATTCTGTTGAATTATAGACACTAATCGAGACTTTTTCAAGCTAACAATTATGTTGATATAATAATGGTAAAGAGAAAGAATAGTACGTCTCTCATTACTATTGTAGACGATGAGAGTACTACTACAAATTTATACTTACACTCAATCTACTCTGGAGGGTGTGAGAAATGATAATGGGTCCAGAAACTGATATGGATTTCGATTTATGGACTTTGATAATTCAGACAAGGGACGTAATATTCAAAGTCAGAGGCGAAGAACTGAACAAATACGGTATAACTGCTGTCGAAGTTAGAGCCTTATTTTTAATCAAACTTATCGGTGAAAAGTCTACTCCTGCTTTGATATCGAGGTTGCTTTTTCGAGAACATAATACTGTTACAGCTCTTCTGAATCGTATGCAAAATAAAGGGTTGATAACCAAGACCAAAAACCCAGACAAGAAGAAGACATGGAGGATTAGCTTAACAGAAAAAGGTGAAGAGGCTTATAAAAACTCTACAAGAAAAGAAAGCCTCCATAATATATTTTCTGCTCTCTCGGATGATGAAAAAGAGGTAATGATATCATGTTTGAGGCAGGCTAGAGATCAGGCTCTTAAGTACACAGTAAGTATACCAAGTTTACCTTTACGCTGACCGCTGAAAACCGAAAAATTACTGGTCATCCGAATATTAACAATTGTTTATAATGCTATGCTTACAATACATTTCTAGTAATGTGCAAGAGATTGCAGAAAGAATAGGCAAACATAGACTATTGGCCTGATAAAAAGGTGATATTCAATAAAGCTTACTTTAGATTTGTAGAATTTTTAGCTTCTCTACAACTTTATTTATTGTATCTTCGGCTGTCGAAGTACCACTGGTTACACCTACGTGCTCATTTCCTTTAAACCAAAAAGGCTCAATCTCTTCGGCGGTTTCAACCTGATAAGTCTTAGTGATGGTAGAACATACTTCGGTAAGGTGATTAGTGTTGGCACTGTGACGGCTGCCAATCACCAGCATCAGGTCTACCCTGCTGGCGAGTTCAAGGGCTTCTTGTTGTCGTTCTCTGATGTCATGGCAAATGGTATCAATAATACGTAGTTCAGCGTCTTTGGTCAGTGCTGAATCAATCAATTCCTTAACGAAGTAGGTAAAATGGGCTGGTATCTGGGTTGTCTGGGATAGTACAGCCAAACGACGGGGCAAATTTTTTAGTGTGCTGACGAATTTACCATCCGTTGTAGCTAATCCTTTGCTACTTGCCCAGCCAAGGATACCTTTAACCTCAGGGTGTTCGGCATCTCCATACACAATGACGAAGAAACCGGACCTGGCTAATCTGCGGGCAGCAATCTGGGCGCGGTGGACGAAGGAGCAAGTCAAATTTATTATATCGATACCACGCTCACGTATCTCGTCTTCAACCTGTGGGCTTACTCCATGGGCACTGATAGCTACTGTGTTACTCTGGATCTCGTCTACACTATCGGCGACTCTAACACCGATTTCGGCCAGTCTTTGCATAACCTGGCGGTTATGAACAACAGGTCTCAATGTTTCAATCTGACCACGATCACGGGCAATTTTCTCAAGGATATCAATAGCTCTCTTAACGCCAAAGCAAAATCCTGTACCTGTCGCTTTCTCAATTTTCAGTATCATCTGTTTACCTTATTAGCATAATATCCCCGGTATTCTACGGGAAGAAGTTCAGCTATATGTGCCATTATATAGTGAGTAAGCTCAGCAAGTTCTATTCGGGATACCTTGCCGTTAACTGGCGGAAGGTGGAATGGCTGACCGAAAGTAATTGTTATGCTAGGGTGGTGAAATATCCAGGAATAACCCTTGATTTTTTCTGTACCGGTAATGGCTACGGGGAGAATAGGAACACTGTTGTGTAAAGCTATTAGCGCCGAACCGGGGAAAGCAGGCTGTAATTGAGTATTCTTGCTCCTCGTAGCTTCGGGAAACATCACTAAAGATAGACCCTCAGTTAATACTCTCTCTGCTTGACGAAGTGCCTTCCGGTCGAGTTGACCACGGTGCACCGGAAAGGCACCGAAGCTGCTTATAAAGTAGCCTGTGAATCTGGAACGGAATAGTTCCTCCTTAGCCATAAATATCGCTTTCCGTTTCAGGCTAACACTAACTAAAGGCGGGTCGGCCAGGCTAAGGTGGTTAGATACAATCAAAATAGCCCCTTTGGTAGGGACATTTTCTCTGCCCTTGACCTGCCAGCGAGTGAAGAGGCGGAGTATCGCCTGCACAATAAATCTGGCGACATAATAAAACCAGCGAATCATTGAAAATCAGCCTAAAAATAAAATATTGATTGCCAATTATAACGTAAAGCTACATCAAACACAACCAAATGTGATTGTGAAGTCTTGATTAAGCTGGTCATTTATTCCATAATATCACAAGGCTATTGCTATAAATATCAAGACCGGAGATATATTATGATCGCCACTGTTACACTCAATCCTTCTCTTGATGAATACATTATGGTGGATGGACTGGTAGTGGATGAGACTAATCGTTGGATCAGGCGACGTCGTTATGCTGGAGGCAAGGGTATTGATGTATCACGGGCTGTTAACGAGATGGGCGGCGAAACAATAGCTTACGGATTTATTGGCGGTCCCAATGGCAGATTACTGGAAATATTACTTGATGAAGAAGGAGTAATATTTCAGTTTACTCCCATCAAACAGGAAACACGCACCAATTTCATTATTAGCGATATCAAAACAAAACATCAAACGCTGATTGGTGCCCCAGGTCCACGAATTACTAAGAGAGAATTGGAAAGGTTTTGCCGGAAGTTGAATGAGATTAGGCCTAGCCCTGATATACTGGTTGTTGGTGGTAGCGTGCCTCCTGGTGCGCCTGATAGTATTTATTACGACATAATTATGAATGCCAAGAACCGTGGTATAAGAACTATACTGGATGTGTCTGACCAATGGTTGATTGAGGGAGTGAAGGCTCAACCCTACCTAATTAAGCCTAACGTTCATGAAGCTGAACAGCTATTAGGAAGAAAACTACCGAATGAAGAAACAATCGTCGAAGCGTCTCTGGAAATTCTTGAGATGGGCATCGAGATTGTTGTTATCTCCAGAGGTAAAGACGGTATTATTGCGGCTTCTAAAAATCACTTATATAAAGCAGTCTCTCCTCTGGTGAAAGTGCGAAGTAGTGTAGGAGCCGGTGACTGTACTGTAGCTGGTCTGGCGTTAAAGCTGGCTCGTAATGAACCGCTGGTAGAAGCCTGCCGATTGGCAGTAGCTATGGGAGCGGCTGCGGTATTGACACCGGGTACACAATTGTGCCGTAGGGTTGATGTGGAAAGGCTACTACCAAAAGTTGATATCAAGGAGATTCTAGTTAAAAGGTAGTAGGAAACATTCCTTACTATCAGAGGGAAAAAGAGGGTTAGCCTAGCAAGAAAAGGCTAACGGCCATTACTGCCATACCACTTCCTAATCCTATAATAACAAGGTGTTCTCTACCGTATCGGTGAGCTAGGGGAAGTATCTCATCAAGACTGATGTAAATCATTACACCGGCGGCGAAGGCAAGAATGCTTGATAGGAGTGCTGGGGTAAGGAACGGGAATAGAATACCATAGCCGATGAGAGCACCTACTGGCTCGGCTACTCCTGACAAGAATGAGTAGCCAAAAGCCTGTAAACGATTGCCGGTGGCATAAAAGATAGGCACCGATACCGCAATACCTTCGGGGATGTTGTGTAAAGCAATAGCCACAGCTATCATTATCCCGAAGGCTATATCACCAGTAGCAGCACAAGTAAAAGTGACCACCCCCTCGGGAAAGTTATGGATAGCAATACCAACTGCGAGAAGGATCCCGGATCTCTTAAGAGCTGATTTTGATGGAATAGCACGCTGTGGGAGCCCGTATCTTGCCCGTTGTCTTCTATGCTCGAATCTTGTTAAGTGCGAGCCTGAGCTCTCTTGTTGCTCTGTTGCAGCAAAGCTTGGAGGAGGGCTAGTTACCTGCTCCTCTTTGTACTCATGGGGCAGAAGTATATCTACCACTGCAATGAGCAGGATACCGATGAAGAATGCGATATTGGCAGTGATAAAGCCAACATCTATAATGGCTGTTCCCAGGAGTTCAGTAAAGGCGATGTATATCATCACGCCACCGGAGAAGCTAAGAAGGACTGTTAGATGAGAATATCTCGGTCTCTTTATGAAGAAGGCAATGCTGCTACCTATTACAGTAGATAAACCGGCTAGAGAAGTAAGCAATAAAGCAAATGGGAAATTTATTTCCATAGACATAACCAATTAAATACTAATGCTTATTATTTGCAATAAGATTATCTAAAAAAATTAATTATTCTTCAGGCAGGAGGGGCAATAACCTGTCATTCGTACTTCGGTGTTGATAATTTTATAGCCTTTTTCCCGGCTAACTTCTTCTTTCATTTTCTGACTCATCTGGCACTCAAACTCAACAACTTTACCGCAACCGAGACAGACTAAATGGTAATGCTCGGTAGGTGGTTTTATCTCATAGTGGTGGTGTTCTTCGTCGAGATGCACTTCCTCGACAAGTCCGAGTCCCTTGAGAGTTTGCAGGGTTCGATAAACAGTAGACAGGCTGATGCGGGGTTGTTTCTTTCGCGCTCGGCGATAAACCTCGTCAGCATCCATGTGTCCCTGACCTCCGTGAATAATATCTATAATTAAAACCCGCTGGCTGGTATTTCTAAGTCCTGCGGCGTTTAATAGCTTGCGGTCTCTATTTCGGATCTTGGTTGAATCTACTGGCATCAACTTCCTCCCAACTAATAGAGTATGGCTTTACCTTATTGCTAATACAAATCATTTGCAACTGTAAATATAATATATAAGTATTCTCTATGTCAAGCTACTGTGAAATTATTTTGGGGGTATATACATGATACCGGGATTAAAATTAAGACAGACCCAGGTGGGCGATTGTTTGAGGAGGAATGAATTAAAAAATACTCACATTACACGTTTAAGTCTTGGATTTGGAGTAATGCCGGGGATTCTACCTCGTTTGGCTACTGGTTTGCCATCAATCTCATGGAGATCGGCAGTAAAGTCTATCGGTCTAGCTCCGCTGATATAGCTACCAACACCAAAACCATCGACTGGAGCACCAGCTTCAATAAACTGTGTAATACGAGCAGGATCAATACCGCCACTAACAAAAATCATTACATCCTTAAAACCAGCTAAATCCAGTCTGACTCTCACTTCTTTCACCAGTTCGGGAGTTACTCTGCCCCGCTCAGTGGGGGTATCAAGCCTTATACTATTAAGCTTCTTGCCCAGTACCTCAGCAACCCGCAGGCTTTCCTCAGCCTCGTCCTTAAAAGTATCAACCAAGGATATACGGGGAATATCAGGTGTCATGTGCTTATCGAAGGCTAGGGTGGCTTTAACGGTATCGCCCATTATCAATATCAGTGCATGGGGCATGGTCCCAGAGGCTTTGATTCCTGCCAGATTAGCGCCAGCAATGCTGGAACAGCCTGTACAGCCGCCGACTATTGCTGCATAGTCCACTAGAGCAACAACCTGTGGGTGAACATGGCGGACGCCAAAGCTGATAATGGGTATTCCCTTGGCAACCTCAACGCATTGTCTGGTGGCTGTCGCCCAACCACTGCAATGGGCTAAAATACCATCTATGGCTGTCTCGTATAGTCCATAGCTCTGGTAGGGTGCCTTGATACGAAGTACCACTTCCTTTGCTTCCATATGGTAGCCTTCACCCAGCGCCCAGACTTCACTGTTATCCTTGGGCAGCACTCTAGTTAACAGAGCTTTGACTTCTTCAATACCACAGAGTATACCTGCCTGGCTAGGAAATACCTCCATCGTAGCAACTGGATTGAGCCCTTCCTTACGTAAAATGTCTATGGTGTGGGCAAAGTATATATCTGCTGTCTCTCCTGATAAAACAGACTCAGAAGGAATAAATTTTGGCGCTTTCATCTATTCAACCTCCGATAGCGGTCAACTTTGCCCCGAGTACTTTGTCAATGTGTGTCAGAGCAAAGGTATGTGCCTCTTCATCTGGCGAGGCAACACAGTCAATAGGTACTTCAACTTCATAATCTCGGTTTCGGGCATCAGCCGTAGTATGCATAACGCAGATATTGGTCAATACGCCGCAAATAATCAACTTTTCCGGCTTTAGTTCTTTAAGTTTTTCTCCCAGTGAAGTGCCGAAGAAGCCACTATAACGTTTTTTAGGTATTATTACTCCCGGATATTTGGCCAGTTCGGGAATTACCTCTGCCTCAGCAGTGCCCTCAATGCAATGAGGTGGAAACATTTTAAACTCAAGATCGTTGGGGTCGTGGCTATCACAAATAAAAAATATATTAGAACCGTGTTGCAACTCACTATCAAGAAGCCGTTGGATATTCGGGATTATCCAACGGCTTTTTCCTCCAAGGTAAAGAGGATAGCCTTCTTCCAGAAAACCCTTGAGCATATCAACCACTAAAACCGCATTTGCCATAACCTTGATTACTTTTGGTTATTTATTGGTCTATCTATCTTTGATGTTTTTTCTCAACCTAATATTTATTTATAATAGCTATATCCCATAAATTATTGGAATACACACCGCCGATGGCACATACCCTGATATCTTCACCTTTGTAGGTCGTTGTTGATATCTCATACAAGTACTTAGCCAGGTCATGCGAGTTATCACCAGCGAAGGGCAATTCAAAAAGAGCCTTACTAGGATTAGTAGGTTGCGGATTATCCAGGCTACCCTGGTAAGTCGCAACACCGGTCATACTGCCGGTAATGGGTATTATCTGGTAAGCGACAGCCGGTAAGGTGTAGGTCTTGATGCCGACTATTAATGTTGGGCTGCCTTCGTTAGTGATTATAGCGCCAGCTATTCTCGGTGTATGAAGGTTGTCAGGTTCAGCATTAGCACCATCCAGTAGTTTCTCCAAAAAATCTTTAGTGGCTTGTATGTTCACGTTAAACAGGAGCTTGTAGGTTTCGTATATTGCCTCAGTTTGAATTCCGTTACTCACAACGGCTATACCAGAAATGCTATCATATTTTACCGCATTATAGTGTCGGAGTGGGTCATATGAGCTGCTACCCAAAGGTCCTATCCTGACAGTGTTTTCAATAGTAATCGCTTTTCGTTGTCGGCTCTCCGGACTGCGTCCGGTTATAAGATAAACAAAACAAGGTTTTTGGGCTATTGTTATACCCAGGAACAACTGTCGACCGGGATAGGGTCCGCTGGGGTTATTCATTAATGTCTCCTCTCAATTGCATTATATCCTTTATGTGGTAATCGTTGATATTTCTATCTTTATACTCGATTTTATGGCTGATGTCGAAACAGCTTTTTGATAAAACTGCGGTTTTCAATATTATCGTCAACGGCAATCATCTCACCACCGCAGCGAACATAGTGCTCACAGGGGAAAACGCCTCTTGGCTCCATACCCCTGGCTCTAACCGACTCACGCCAGGCATTCATACCTTCAAGGGCTAAATCTATATCAGACTTTTCAGTAAGTTCGATACCGCACCGGTCACAGATTAGCTTAATCATCGTCTCCTAACTCTCTAACCCCTGTTCTCAGTAACTACCACTTTTTCTTCCAGCCGACCGCTGCCAGAGGCGCTACTGCTAACCAGAGGGTAATGGTAATCAACATAGCTATAACATAATCAATACTCTCTAAGCCAATTTTGGGGGCAATAACATTCCAGAGAGCCATCAGGATGAGGGAGCTGATAAAAAAGCCGGGGATAGCTCCTAAAATAGAAAAATATCCAAACATATCAATCCTCCTTACGGTATCTGTTAACAAATCGTTTCATTCGGGACAGTGCTTCCTCAATTTCAGTCAGTGATGTGGCATAACAACAACGGATATATCCCTCTCCACATTCACCGAAAACAGAACCAGGTACTACGGCCACTTTTTCCTCAGTAAGTAGCATAGAAACAAACATTTCTGATGTCATTCCGGTGCATTTTATTGAAGGAAAAGCGTAAAATGCTCCTTTCGGCTCGAAACAGGGCAGTCCAATCTCACGCAATCCCTTGATGATGATTAACCGTCTCCTGTTATAGTCTTCAACCATCTCTCTGGCACTGTCGTCTCCCCTTTTTAAGGCTTCGATAGCGGCAACTTGTGCCATTGTCGGGGCGCACATCATTGTGTATTGGTGTATCTTGGTCATGGCAGCAATGATTTCTCTAGGTGCTGCGGCATAGCCGATACGCCAGCCAGTCATAGCATAAGCCTTAGAAAATCCACTCAGAAGAATAGTATTTGCCTTCATTTCAGGTAATGCGGCAAAGCAGGTGTGTGTCACACCATAGATGAGTTTGGCGTAAATCTCATCAGAGATTACCAGCAGCCGGTGTCTTAAAGCCACTTCTGCTATCTGTAGTAGTTTCTCTCTGTCCATTACGGCCCCAGTCGGATTAGCAGGATAGCCAATGAGAATCGCTTTGGTTTTATCTGTAATTCGTGCCTCGATATCGGCAGCATTAATCTCAAAGTTATTTTCCTGGTTAGTTGGTATTTTGACAGGTATTCCTCCAGCTAAAATAACACATGACTCATACGCTACATAGCAGGGGTCGGGCATAATAACCTCGTCATTAACATTGAGAATGGCTCTCATCGTTAAATCAAGTGCTTCGCTTGAGCCGACAGTAATCAGAATTTCATCCTCAGGTCTATACTCCAGATTATAATTAGCCATTAAATATCGGGATAGTTCCTGACGTAATTCAGGCATACCTGAGTTTGACGTGTACATGGTAAGCCCCTTCTTAAGCGACTCTATAGCTGCCTCGCTAATATGCCAGGGTGTAGAATAATCAGGCTCACCAACTCCTAGTGAGATTATCCCTTCGGTGGATGCCAGCAGGTCAAAGAACTTCCGTATCCCTGAAGGGGATAATTGTTTGGCTCGTTGTGATATGGGGTAGGTTCTACGTTGAGCTAACGGAATAGTTGACATAAATATCTCCTAATCAAGCTATATGAAGGCAATCTAATTTTTAAAGTATTACTGGCTGCCTTTTTACTTCCTCTTTCTCCTCGATAATTTCACCATCTTCTTTATATCGTTTAAGCACAAAATGAGTGATCGTCTCCAGTACTCCTTCAATATGAGACAATTTTTGTGATACAAAATCAGCTATCTCATGGTTGGTCCTGCTTGTAACCAGAACGAAAAGGTCACAGGTTCCTGAGATAAGGTAGACAGTACGCGTTTGTGGGTAGCGGTAGATACGTTCGGCTATAGAGTCGAAGCCGACATCCTTCTGAGGAGAAAGTCTGACTTCAATCAGTGCACATACCTGTTCGTTCTTCACCTTATCCCAATTAATAATAGTTTTGTACTTCAGGATTATCCGGTCTTTCTCAGCCTTCTTGATAAACTTCGTCACTCCAGCAATAGGTATGCCGGTCATAGCTGATATTTGTCTGGCAGTAATATGAGCGTCATTTTCTAGTATTTTAAGAATTTCATTTTCCATTTTCTAACCTCCCGTAAGTTCGGTTAGAGACCATTGCTTTTCTGTCTCATTATAGCAGAGTTGGAATATTTTATTACCACTGGTATGGACCTTAAAATGTTTTTCTCCTGGTTCGATCCACTCTTTTTCTATGTTTTTTATATTATATTTTATACCTTGCCATATAAAAGACTCTGGTCTTTCGGCGTAAGTATATCCTGAATAGCAATAGACTTTAACGTTACTCGTTTCCACTTATACTATCTGCAATAACATCTGGTTTTATCCAGCGAAGCTAGCTGTCTCAATTTCTTGATAACTTATACAGCATTATACCATTCTTAACTGAGTTGGACATAAAAATGGGTTAGAGATAATTTGATGCGGGCTTATTAAAGGTTTCAATACTATATTATGGACGTATTGAACCGTGAAACCTGGTACTAATGATTCTTAGTGAAACAAAGGCACTAATTTAGAATCACGCATAGTGCTTTTTTGTCAATATAAAGGCAAAAATATTTGTTGACAAGTCTCCTCCTCCGATCATATAATAATGTTTAGGCTTAAACGTAATATTAGGCTAAACTAAATAATACGATATAAGCGAATTTTATTATGAGAAAAGACAGCGAGACGGTGGTTCGACATATACTGAAATTAGCTGAAGATATTTATCGGGGAATAAAGCCCAGTATCCCGCTTGAATGGTTGACTTCAGATATAACAGTAGCCCAACTCCGGGTTCTTTTGGTCCTCTATGCCGACGGACCGAGTCGGATGAGTTCTATCGCTTCTACAATTGGAATCGCAGTATCAACTGCCACCGGTATCGTTGACAACCTGATAAAGAAAGGGCTGGTCACAAGAAGTGATGACCCTGAGGACCGCCGTCTAGTTATCTGCACGTTATCTTCCCAGGGACAGGAGACTATCAACCGGCTGTGGACAATGGGTCAGTTCCAGATTGAGAAACTTCTACAAGGTTTATCACTGGAACAACTGAAAAAGGTTGACGAAGTTGCTGAGTTACTTCTCAAGAATATGACAACGAAAAAGTCATATGCTTCCTGAGGATAGGGAAAACAGAGATAGGAGGAGTTTAAAGACAGAGATATGTTTACCCGATTAGCCAGGTTTACCAGTAAGTATCGAGTATTAATTATTATTTTCTGGTTAGTAGTGGCTATAGCGCTATTCTTAGTTGCACCGACACTGGCTGAGGTAGGTGTTACCGACGAAAGCCAGTTCCTGCCACAAGACACCGAATCGGCCGAAGCCGGTAGACTGCTCAAAGAGAAGTTCCCCTCTGCTACCAGAGTTTCTGCTGGAAGTGGCACTATCGTTGTTTATAATGAGCAAGGTATAACGGATACTGACTTAAAAACGGCTGAAGCTATCCGCGACTGGCTGCTTTCAAGTTCAGCACCCGAAGTAGTCGAAAATGTCACCTCTATCTATGACGCTGAGGCATTACGTTCAACACTGATAAGTAAAGACCAAACGGCAATGTTGATGTTAGTAGACTTTTCGGTCAACCCTCTGTCTGATGATGGTAAAGAAGCAGTTATGCAAATCCGAGATTATCTTCAACGTAACTACCCAGATGTCGATATCTACCTGACTGGTGAAATCGGCTTTTTCCAGGACCTGTTTGCCTCCATTCTGAAGACTATTGATCGGACGACAATGGTTACTGTAATTCTGGTAGCTGTCCTTCTGCTTATCATTTATCGGTCACCGGTGGCAATATTTCTACCTCTTTTCGCGATCGGTTGTAGTTTCGCTGTAGCAAGGGGGATATTGGGTTTTATGGGTGCGGCAGGTATGGATATTTCAACCCTGGCGGATGCTTACTTGGTGGTGGTCATCTTTGGTATCGGTACTGACTACTGTCTTTTCATTGTATCACGTTTCAGGGAGGAACTTCTACAAAGAGAACGGGACGAAGCCCAGATGTTTACTATGAGGCATATCGGTCCGGTCATAGCTGCCAGTGCTTTAACTGTTATTGTTGCCTTCCTTTCGCTGGGTATTTCGCGTTTTGGTATGACCAAGACCACTGGATACGCTTTGGCGATAGGAGTCGCCATTACCTTGGTGGCTGGTTTAACTCTCGTTCCGGCATTGATGTCGATCTTCGGTAAATATCTCTTCTGGCCAGCTAAGCTCACCAGTTCTACGCATCGGGAAAGACGTTTTGGCTGGAGTAATATCGGAAACTGGGTAAGCCGGCACCCAATTATATTTGCCGTACCTATAATAGTCATACTTGTATTACCTTATTCAGCATTATTCCACCTCGACCGCTCTGCCGATATCATCAGCCAGATGCCCAAGAGTGTTGAATCAGTGCAGGGTTACCTGGTAATGACTGAACACTTCCAGATGGGTGAATTTTCCCCACTCTATCTCTTAATTGAATATCCTCAAGGGAACATTACCAATCCGGCTTTGCTACAGGACATTGAAGAGATAGCCAGGTCGCTGGAAAAAGTCTCCGGTGTTTCCCGGGTAGACTATTATGCGGCTCCGAGTAGTCAATTATCAGGGTTAGCTACGCAGGTTCGTAGTCTTGGTGATATGGTGGGCACCGGCGTTGGGCTTGATAAGATCAGCTTACTCCAGACATCCGGTCAGCTAATACAAAAGCTAGCCATGCAATACCCCGGAATTTTACAGAGTCAGAATTTCCAGCAGGCTGGGGTAAACCTGACCACTATTTCATCATTAGCCAGCCAGGTATATACCACCAAACCTGAAGACCTGACAGCGTTGTTAGGCCAGCTACAGGGAATTCTTTATAGTCTGGCTGACAATCTTGATGGTGTGGTAAGTGAATTCAGACTTGAGACGAATAGCCTTTTTTCCGCTTACCTGCTCAATACCTATTTCTCCATGGATAGGACGACTGCAAGAATTAACGTCATTCTCAGTAGTGACCCGTATTCATCAGAAAATGTTGATACGGTAGCCTGGCTTAGAGAAACTGTAAGGGAAGTCATCGGTACATCCGACCTGAAAGGGAGTTCTCACTACGTTGGTGGCCAGAGTGCTATCCAGGCTGACATAATATTTACCAATGATGCCGACTTCGGAAAAGTGACCGGTCTAGCTACCGTAGGTATACTCATTGTGATAATTATTCTGCTTCGAAGTTTATTGGCACCTCTCTATATGGTGCTAACCGTACTCCTTAATTACGGAGCGACATTAGGAATAGCTACCTGGCTTTTCCTTGATATACTGGATCACACCAGTATGATTTATATGTTGCCTATCTTTATTTTTGTTATTCTGGTGGCATTGGGAGCTGACTATAATATCTTTCTTGTCTCGCGTATCAGGGAAGAGGCGCAAAAGCGACCAATAAAAGAGGCGGTGAGTCACTCTATAGCCCACACCGGTGGAGTAATAACAGCCTGTGGTATAATTCTGGCTGGCACCTTTGCCACTCTAATGACATCACCTCTTCAGGTGGTACTCCAGATTGGAGCGGGGATTGCGGTGGGCGTCCTTATTGATACCTTCATTGTCCGGGCGCTTCTGGTGCCGGCGCTGGCTACCCTTGCCGGTAGATGGAGTTGGTGGCCGTCTCGTTTAGTTCAGCGCTAGTATAAGTTTTCTATACCTCCGTCCTTCTCTTTTGCCATCCCGTTGCCTGTTCGTAGGCATAAGCAATTTTGAGGATGGTCTCTTCGGCAAAGGGTTTGGCAATTATCTGCATACCGATAGGAAGTCCGTCGGCGAAACCGGCAGGGATGGAGATCGCCGGCACTCCGGCAATATTTATCGGCAGGGTACAGACATCTGACAGGTACATCTGTACCGGGTCATCTACTTTTTCTCCGATTTTAAATGGGACAGTAGGGGAAGTGGGAGTTACCAGAGCATCATATTTTTCAAAAACCTGATCAAATTCTTGCCTTATCAGGGTGCGTACCTTCTGAGCTTTGAGGTAATAAGCATCATAATAGCCGGCAGACAGGGCATAGGTACCCAGCATAATACGTCTCTTTACCTCGGGACCAAAGCCATACTGGCGGGTCTTTTCCATAGCGTCCCACATATTTTCAGCTTCTTTGACAGAAAAGCCATACTTCACTCCGTCATAGCGGGCGAGGTTAGCCGAAGCCTCCGAAGGGGCAATAATATAATATACTGCCAGGGCATAGCGGGTGTGGGGTAGGGATACCTCTTCGATTATTGCTCCAAGCTCTTTAAGTTTATTAATAGCAGCCTGTACCGCTGTTTCGACCTCAGCTTGCATCCCCTCCACAAAATACTCCTTGGGAACACCGATACGCAATCCTTTGAGATTATCAATAAGACATTGTGTATAGTCGGGGGTGGGTTGAGGGACAGAGGTGGAGTCCCTGGGGTCATAGCCGGCAATAGCATTCATCACGAGGGCACAATCGGTAATATCCTTGGTTAGAGGTCCAATCTGGTCAAGAGAGCTGGCAAAGGCGACCAGTCCGAACCGGCTCACCCTGCCGTAGGTAGGTTTCAGGCCAGTCACACTGCAAAAGCCGGCTGGCTGGCGGATGCTACCACCGGTATCTGAACCGAGGGCATAGATGACTTCATCGGCAGCGACGGCGGCGGCTGAGCCGCCGCTGCTTCCGCCGGGAACCCGGGACAGGTCCCAGGGATTATGCGTGACAAAAAGGGCGGAGTTTTCCGTCGACGAGCCCATAGCAAACTCGTCCATGTTGGCTTTGCCTATCATTACCATTCCACAGTTATTAAGTTTTTCTACTACAGTAGCATCATAGGGAGGCACGAAATTCTGGAGCATCCTCGAAGAGCAGGTGGTCGATATTCCTTTAGTACACATATTGTCTTTGATGAGTGCCGGTATACCGGTGAGGGGATTCATATTCCCGTTAGCGATAAGCTTATCAGCTTCCCGAGCTTGTTGGTACGCAAGCTCTTCACTAAGGGTAACAATAGCCCGGATCTTCGACTCGACCTTCTGGATACGTTCGAGACAAACTCGAGTTAGTTCTACTGAGGACACTTGCCTGGACTTAAGTAACTGGTGTGCCTCATGAATAGTCAATTGATTTAGTACCAACCTTACCCCCTTTTGTCCCTCTTATAGTATTATTCGACATTATAACCCAAAGACTAATACTAATAAAAGGGAAATTGTATTTGGACTATTGTTCATTTAAAATGTTGTATCGATTAGTGAAAAGTGTCAAAATAGGAGTATAGTTCATATAATTATACAATTTGTAACATTAAGGAGGTACCAGTGGAATATCGTAGGCTGGGTAAGTCTGGGCTATTAGTCTCAGAGATTGGTCTGGGAGGTAATAACTTCGGTGGACGGATTGGTGAGCAGGAATCGATATCTGTGATTCATAAGGCTTTAGATTTGGGTATTAACTTTATTGATACCGCTGATATTTATAGTCAGGGTAATTCTGAGGTATGCGTTGGCAAAGCTGTGAAAGGAAAAAGGTCTGATGTTATAATAGCCACTAAATTCGCTGGACCTATGGGTACGCTTCCGAATGACCGGGGTACCTCCAGATATCATATCCTGAAAGCTGTTGAAGCAAGTTTAAAGCGTCTTAGTACGGACTATATTGACCTCTATTATGTTCATATGCCTGACGCGGCTACTCCCATTGAAGAGACACTGCGAACTCTGAATGATCTAGTACGTTCTGGGAAGGTACGGTATATCGGTTGTTCTAACTTTGCTGCCTGGCAGCTTAGTGAAGCTTTGTGGACTTCAAGAGTCAACAACCTGGAGTCCTTTGTCGTCATACAATCACAATACAACCTCCTTAACCGTAATATCGAGTTAGAATTAGTCCCCTGTTGTCAGAGTTATGGTATCGGTGTGGTACCCTGGGGACCACTCGCCAGTGGATTTCTTACTGGTAAATACCAGCGTGGAAAACCAGCACCGGCAGGGACACGTCTAGCTTCTCAACAACCGCCTCCCAGTCGTCCTCCAGCAGGACAACCCGCTGGACGACCAATCATGTTTGCTCCAATTCTGACAGATAGCAATTTTGACAAGCTTGAAAAGATGCAGGAGTTCTCAATAAAACACGGTCATAACGTAGGAGAACTAGCGATTGCTTGGTTACTGTCACATACTTGGCTGAGTTCGGTCATTGCCGGAGCAACAAGTCCCGAACAGGTTTCATTCAATGTTACAGCGGCTAATTGGAAATTGACAGCCCAAGAAACAGGCGAACTAAATCAATTATGATAGTCTAGAATCACTGAAAGGTCCTGCTTCTCTTAGAAAGACGCATCCTTAAATGTCACTTTTTACTATTCCCGCGGAAGCGGGAATCCAGAGTTACTACCCCACCTGGATTCCGTGCCTGCTCACAGGCTTATCAAGTTGGGAATGGATAATCTTCGGAAACCTTCTCCAAAATGACACTTCGTAATTTTGAGACAACCTTGACAATCTATCGGTTGTCTATTTATACACGCCGTATTCTTTAGTGGCTTCTATCATCGCCCGGACATTTTCAGTGTTCACATTGTCAATTACTGCCCCACTCATCATAATATAACCTCCACCATCAGCGCACGTGTCAATAAGTTGTTTGACTCGGTCTCTTACCTGTTGGGGCGTACCAACAGAAAGCAGGTCAATGGGCATATTGCCGCCGATGCAGCAAACACTACCAAGTACTTTCTTTGCCCTGGCCATATCGGTCAAGTCGAACCCCAGTATAACCTTACCTTTGGGCAGGTCCTTTATTGCCTCGAGACGTGAGTTATAACCCCCCTCAGCCCAGGGGAACGGTATGCAGCCTTCATCTATCAAGCCCAAAAGGAGCTTTTTGAAGGTAGGCCAATAGAATTTCTTGAACTGCTCATCAGAAAGGAAACCATCAGCCCCTTTATGAAGAGGTATAAATACTAAGGGATTACCGTTCGCTTTCGCTGCGGATGCTCCCATCTTGACCATTATTGGTGTCATTGCCTCCAGAGCCTGGATAAGTTTATCAGGCTGGCGGTACATATCAAGCATTATTCCTCTGCTTCCTCTAAGGGTATCACCAATCGTGTCAAAAGGTACCTTACAACCTCCACCGAAGAAGCTGGGGATTCCGGCGGCTGTCATCTCTGCCCCGAATGCACCAACGGGCCCTATCCATTTCAAGGCTTCGGCACCAGCTTCAAAAAGAGCCTTGAAGGCTGCTTGAACATCTGGTAGGCCGAATGGTATGAAGTTGACTGCGGAGAAACCTCCATACATTTCGGTAATATTGGTGAGTGTTGGAAAAGCCTTCAAAGGTGTTAATGTGCCGAATATTCGAGGAAAGTAGGCGGTGATGAAAAATAGCGTTGGATCCTGAATTAGAGCATCATATTCATCTGCCGTCATGTATTCTCCCTCGACGCACTGGTAGGTGTGTTCTGGAGCGGTACCATGTCCTGGCCATTTGTATAACTTATAATCGAGAATCTCAAACAGTTTGCCGAGAAGCTTGAGCTGGACACAGACTCCTTCAACGCCTGCCTGGATTCGAAGGAGTACATCGACAAGCTGGTGGCGGACGTTGAGGAGGCTCGCCGGCGCGAGGTCAACAGCACCCCCACCTTCTTCGTGGGGCAGACCCAGATTGTGGGGGCCAAATCGTACAGTGAGTTCAAGACGGCCATCGAGGACGAGCTGGCTAAGCTGGGCGAGACGAGTGAGGCAGAGTAGGGCTCAAGCCCTACCGAGAGAAGCCCCCCTGGTGACGGGGGGCTTCTTAAGATGGGGAGCTCTGGCCGTGCTGGCTATTGCCGGCATGGGCGTGGCGGCCTATCTTACCTACAGCCACTATGCCGACCAACCCATAGCCT